>DASUZG010000110.1:0-6816 GCA_036376995.1 Azonexus sp.
GGAAGATGCAGCAGTTGGGCGTTGCCCCGGCGAAGACGCGGACGTCGCCGGTTTCGTAGAAATGCGTGATGCTGCCCTGGGTGTACAGCCAGGCGTTGAGCTTCTTGGCCGCGGTCAGCTTGATGAATTCGCGCGGCACGATGAACACCAGTTCGCCGCCCGGTTTCAGGTGGCGGATGGCCTTCTCGATGAAGAACAGGAACAGGTTGCTGCGCCCGTCGAAGAGGTCGGATACGAGCATCTGCCGGGTGCTGGCGGCAACGTCCTGAAAGCGCACGTAGGGCGGGTTGCCGACGATGCTGTCGAATTGCTCGGTGAGCGGGTAGTCGAAGAAGTCGCGCACTTCGGCGCCGGCCGGCGCGACGCGCGGATCGATCTCGATCCCGACGCAGTCGGCCCGGCGTTCCTGCAGCTGGCGGAAGAAGGCGCCGTCGCCGGCCGACGGTTCGAGCACCCGGCCGCCGTTGCGGCACAGCGCGAGCATGAAATCCACCACGTTGGCCGGCGTGAATACCTGGCCGAGCTGGGCGACGTCGCGGGCCGTCACGGGATCAGAAACCGCTGCCCGGCTGCGCCAGGTAGAGCGCCTCGGCAGGCGTGGATGGCCGGCCGAGGGCGGCGTTGCGGTGCGGGAAGCGGCCGAAGCGGGCGATCACCTCGTGGTGGCGGCGGGCGTAGTCGAGCGTGCCGTCGTGCCCGGGATGGGCGGCGGCCAGCGCGGTGAACAGCGCCAGCGAGCGCGCCTGGTCGGCGAGCGCCTCGCTGTGCTCGAAGGGCAGGTAGAGGAAGAGCTTTTCCACGGCCGTGAGCGGCTGGTCCCAGCCCGCGGCCAGCGCCCGGTCGGCGAGGGCGCGGGCCTGCGCATCGCCGGCGAAGGCACGGGCTTGGCCGCGAAAGAGATTGCGCGGGAACTGGTCGAGCACGATCACCAGGGCCAGCAGGCCGGCCGGCGTCGTCGCCCAGTCGGCCAGTTCGCCAGCCAGCGCGGTCTCGACGGCGGGCAGGAAGCGGCAGCGGATCGCCTCATCGAAGGCCGCATCCTTCCTGAACCACTCGGCGCGCGGCTGGCCGTGGCCCGGCGTGCCGGGTGGGGCGAACCAGAAGGCGAGAACGTCCGCCGCCGCACAGCCGTGCATCAGCCGGCCTTGCCCCAGGAGTCCTTGAGCGTCACGGCGCGGTTGAACACCGGCGCGCCGTCGCGCGAATCGACGCGGTCGGCGACGAAATAGCCGTGGCGCTCGAACTGGAAGCGTTCCTCGGCCTTGGCGTCTTTCAGGCTGGGTTCGAGCTGGGCGGTGATGACGGTCTTCGAGGCCGGGTTGAGGTCGGTCAGGAAGTCGCGTTCCAGTTCCGGCGCATCGCCTTCGCGCCGGGCGCCGGGGGCGGGCACGGCGAACAGGCGGTCGAACAAGCGGATTTCGGCCGGGTAGGCGTGGGCCGCCGAGACCCAGTGCAGGTTGCCCTTGACCTTGACGCTGTCGGCGCCCGGCGTGCCGGACTTGGTGTCGGGCAGGTAAGTGCAGTGCACGGCGATGACCTTGCCGTTCTCGTCCTTGTCGCAGCCGGTGCATTCGACGATGTAGCCGTACTTGAGGCGTGCCTTGTTGCCCGGGAACAGGCGGCGGAAGCCTTTCTCCGGCACTTCCTGGAAGTCCTCGCCCTCGATCCACAGCTCGCGCGAGAACGGCATCGAGCGCTGGCCGAGTTCCGGGTGCAGCGGATGGTTGGGCGCAAAGCAGTCCTCGACCTGGCCTTCCGGATAGTTGTCGATGATCAGCTTCAACGGGTCGAGCACGGCGACGCGGCGCGGGTCGGACTCGTTCATCACTTCGCGCATCGCATCCTCGAACAGCACGTAGTCGATCAGCGAATCGTTCTTCGAGACGCCGATGCGCTCGGCGAACAGGCGGAAACCGTCGGCCGAGTAGCCGCGCCGGCGGGCGCCGACGAGGGTCGGCAGCCGCGGGTCGTCCCAGCCGTCGACGTGCTTTTCCTCGACCAGCTGGATCAGCTTGCGCTTCGAGAGCACGACGTAGGTCAGGTTGAGGCGCGAGAACTCGATCTGCTGCGGCAGCGGCCGCTGCAGCAAGCCGCCTTCCGCCAGGCGTTCGAGCAGCCAGTCGTAGAACGGCCGCTGGTCCTCGAACTCGAGCGTGCAGATGGAGTGGGTGATGTTTTCCAGCGCATCCTCGATCGGGTGGGCGAAGGTGTACATCGGATAGACGCACCACTTGTCGCCGGTGTTGTGGTGCGTGGCGTGGCGGATGCGGTAGATGGCCGGGTCGCGCAGGTTGATGTTGGGCGAAGCCATGTCGATCCTGGCGCGCAGGATGTGGGTGCCGTCGGCGAATTCGCCGGCCTGCATGCGCTTGAACAGGTCCATGTTCTCGGCGACCGGGCGGTTGCGGAACGGCGAATCCTTGCCTGGCTGGGTCAGCGTGCCGCGATTGGCGCGCATTTCCTCGGCCGACTGGCTGTCGACATAGGCGTGGCCGGCGGAAATCAGGTATTCGGCGAACTGCGCCATCCAGTCGAAGTAGTTGGAGGCCTGGTAGAGATTGGTTTCGCCGGCTGTCTCCCACGAGCAGCCCAGCCACTTGACGGCGTCGATGATGGAATCGACGTATTCCTGCTCTTCCTTCTCCGGGTTGGTGTCGTCGAAGCGCAGGTGGCAACGGCCGCCGTAGGCTTCGGCCAGGCCGAAGTTCAACAGGATCGACTTGGCGTGGCCGAAGTGCAGGTAGCCGTTCGGCTCGGGCGGGAAGCGGGTACGGATCTTGGCCGGGTCGAGCGGCGCGCCGGCGTGGTCGGCGGCGGTGCCGGGGCGGCCGGCCCAGCGGCGCTGGGCGTGCTTGCCGGCGGCCAGGTCGGCCTCGACGATGTTCTTGATGAAATTGGCGGCCGGAACGGCAGGGCTGGATTCTTTGGACATGAAATGGGCGCGGGGTTGGGCTGGGCGGCGAAACGCCATTCTATCAGCCGGCAGGGGGTGTTGAAGCGATACAGGCCGCGCGGGGCGGCCTGTTCGGGGGTGTCGGTGCAGCTGCGGTTACAGCACCAGGCGGCCGAGGTACCAGCCGATGCCAGCCATCAGCGCGCTGCACGGAATGGTCAGGATCCAGGCCCAGACGATGCCGCCGGCGACGCCCCAGCGCACGCGGCGGGTGCCGCGGGTGATGCCGACGCCGGCGATGGCGCCGGTGATGGTGTGGGTGGTCGACACCGGAATGCCGAAGGCCGAGGCCAGGAACAGCGTCACGGCACCGCCGCTGTTGGCGCAGAAACCGCGCGCCTGGTTCAGCTTGGTGATGCGGTTGCCCATGGTCTTGACGATGCGCCAGCCGCCGAACATGGTGCCGAGGCCCATGGCGGTGTAGCAGGCGAGCACGACCCAGCCCGGGATTTCCGAGGTGGTGGTGGACAGGCCGGCAGTGATCAGGATCAGCCAGATGATGCCGACCGTTTTCTGCGCGTCGTTGCCGCCGTGGCCCAGGCTGTAGGCCGCCGCCGAGAGCAGCTGGAAGCGGCGGAAATGCTTGTCCACCCGGCGTTGCGTCATGCCGCGGCAGATCCACGAGACGGCGATCATCAGAATGCCGCCGATCATGAAGCCGAGGAAGGGGGCGACGAAGATGAAGGCGATGATCTTCAGCACGCCGGAGGCGATCAGGCTGTCCCAGCCGGCCTTGCAGACGGCGGCGCCGACCAGGCCGCCGACCAGGGCGTGCGAGGACGACGACGGGATGCCGTAGTACCAGGTGATCAGGTTCCAGGCGATGGCGCCGATCAGGGCCCCGAAAATCACGTAGTGATCGACGATGCTCGGGTCGATGGTGCCCTTGCCGATGGTGGCGGCGACCTTCAGGTGGAACAGGAAATAGGCCAGGAAGTTGAAGCTGGCCGCCCACAGCACCGCATGCTGCGGCTTGAGTACGCGCGTCGAGACGATGGTGGCGATCGAGTTCGCGGCGTCGTGAAAGCCGTTCATGAAATCGAACAGCAGGGCTACCACCACCAGGGTGATCACGACCCCCAGGCTGACGTTCAGGGTTTCCATCCGGGGCCGTCGCTCAGGAGTTCTCGAGCACGATCGACTCGACCGTGCTGGCGACGTCCTTGCAGCGATCGGTCACGGACTCGATCAACTGGTAGATTTCCTTGAGTTTGATGACTTCGCGGACATCCGGCTCCTCGCGGAAGGTCTTCGACATGGCCACGCGCAGCAGGCGGTCGACTTCCGATTCGAGGTCGGTGATCCCCTGGCACAGCTTGAGGATTTCCGGCGCGTTGTCCATGTTGTGCAGCAGCTTGACCAGCGCGCAGACATGCGAGCAGCAGCGCTCGGTGGCGCTGGCCATGTCCTTGGCTTCGGCCGGGATGCGGTGGATGTCGTACAGCGACATGGCTTCGGCGACGTCCTGGATCATGTCGAGGATGTTGTCCATGCCGTTGATCAGCTGGTGGATCTCGTCGCGGTCGAAGGGGGTGATGAACGAGGTGTGCAGTTGCGCCAGCAGCTCGTGCGTGATTTCGTCGGCCCGGCTTTCCAGCAGGTCGATCTCGTCGGCCAGCTTCTGCGCCTCGTCGGAGGCGTGGGTCAGGGCGTCGATCAGCTTGGTCAGCGCGACGCCGCCCTGCGCGATCAGCTCGCCGTGGGCATTGAAATAGTCGAAATATTTGCCCTCTTTGGGCATCAAAGCTTCAAACATGACAGTTGGGTTAAGCTTTTGTGGCAAAACGCGATTTTAGCATTGCCCTTCCAGTACCGTTTGCGCTTCGTCAATTGACTTGCAGGTAATTGTTGCGTGCAGGCTAAAATCCGGCGCCAGGAGGAGGGGACAATGGGCTCTGGATTTATCGCGGTCGGCTGCGGCGCGGCCTTGGGCGCCTGGCTGCGCTGGGGGCTCGGCCTGCTGCTCAATCCGCTGTTCCTCGCGCTGCCGCTCGGCACGCTGGCGGCCAACATCCTCGGCGGCTACCTGGTCGGCGTCGCGGTCGGCGTCTTTCATCTCCATGCCGGCCTGCCGCTGGCCCTCAAACTGTTCGCCATCACCGGCTTCCTCGGTGGCTTGACCACCTTCTCGACCTTCTCGGCCGAAGTCGTCGAACGCCTGCTGGCCGGTCAGCCGGGGCTGGCCATCGGCCTCGCTGCGCTGCACCTGGTCGGCTCGCTGACCGCGACCTGGCTCGGCCTGCTGACGGTCGGCGCCACAAAAATCTGGACTTAGGCGGACGGCTCAGCGCAGGCGCTCGGCCAGCCGGGGCGAGAGCGTGGCGAGAAAGCGCTCGACGGCGGCCGTGTAGGCCGGATCGTCGCCCAGCCGGGTGTTGATGTCGCCGTGCGACAAGGGCAGGGCCAGGACCTCGGCCCTGCCGCCGAGGTTGCGCGCCCTGGCGGCGAAGGCCTCGGCCTGCCCGCAGGAATGCCGGCGCAGGCTGGAACAGACCAATTGCAGCGGCGCACTGGCGTGGCGCAACTGGTCGTGCGGTGAAATGGCCAGCCAGTAGTCCGGATCGTTGCCGAAGGCGCGGTCGTGCAGCGGCAGGTGGGGGCCGTGCATGATCGCCGGCACGTTCAGCGCGCCGCTGTCGAGCACCACGAAACCCAGCGGCGGGCGGGCGCCGGCCGCGGCCAGCAGGTCCGGGCGGGCGGCCAGCAGGGCGATCAGGTGGCCGCCGGCGGAATGGCCGAGCAGCACGACGCTGTCGCCGTCGAGGCCGAGTTCGCCGGCGCGCCGTTGCAGTTGCGCCAGGGCCAGCGCCACGTCGCGTGCCTGGTCGAGCGGAGGGGCCGCCGGCAGCAGCCGGTAATTGGCGCTGGCCACGGCGATGCCGCGCGGCAGCCAGCGCCCTTGCTTGCGGCCGACGACGCCGGTCGCGGCCTTGTCGCCGTACTGCCAGGCGCCGCCGTGGACCATCAGCAGCAGCGGCGCCGCCGCCGGGCCGGCCGGGCGGTACAGGTCGAGGCGCTGCTCCGGGGCCGGGCCGTAGGCGAGGTCGTTCAACGCCGCGCGGCTTTCGGCCTGGGCCACGGCGCAGCAGCCGGCGAGCAGGAAGGGCAGCAGTCGGCGCATCGGCAGGCTCCGGGATGCTCAGAACTGGTCGAGCAGGCGGTGCAGCAGCGGGCTGCCGCCCGGCGTCAGCAGGTAGCCGAGGAGGCCGCCATTGACGATGACGGTGGCCCAGAACACGGCGAGAAAGGAACCCTTGGCCGATTTGTGGCGCAACAGCTGCTGCGCCAGCAAGGCACCCGGCCAGCCGCCGGCCAGCGCCAGCAGGTGCAGGGTCTTTTCCGGTGTGCGCCAGGTGCCGTTGCGGGCGGCCGATTTGTCGATGGCGTAGGCGGCGAAGGCGATCAGGCTGATTGCCGCGTAGAACGCCGGCAGTGCCGCCGGTGCCCGGCCGGCCAGGACGGCGGCGCCGAGGCCGGCGAAGAACAGGGCGGTGAGCGCCCAGGGCCAGCGGCGGGCACGGGGGCCGGAGACCGTGGATTTTTCACCTTGCCGACCGAGGCCGCGAACGGCGGCGGCGCGGGGCCGCCCCTGGGCGTCGCGGGCCAGTTCGTAGGTGACGATCGCGCCGTCCGCCGGTCGCGGCTGCTGGCTCACCAGCGCCCGGACGTGCAGGAAGATGCGCTCGCCGCCGCCATCGGGAATGATGAAACCGTAGCCCCGGTCATCCTGCCATTGGGTGACCCGTCCCTGGAAACGCATTTGCCGGCCCTTTCGTCATCGTCTGCCGGCATTCTCGCCGATTCACAGCACATGCCGCAGCACCGCGACGAAATGCGCGAGGCTCCCGGCCAGCACGAACAGG
>DASUZG010000111.1:0-2687 GCA_036376995.1 Azonexus sp.
AGCGCCTGCCATTCGGCCTCGACGATCCATGCCGGATCGGCGGCGAAATAGTCGAGCACCACCGGCGGCCGGCCGGCAGCCCAGGCCCGGTCGCGGACACGGACGGCCAGTTGCCCGTCGCGGTCGACGACGAAAAATGCCAGATCGCCGCAATCGATAACGGTCGGTGCGCCCTGCCGGTCGCTTTGCAGGCGCCGGGGCGCCCCGCTGCGCGGCCGCCACCACAGCGCCTCGCCCTGCCAGTCGAGGTCGCCGAGATCGGCCGGGCCGGCCGGCAGCCGGACCGGCGCCGCGTCGTCGCTGCCGACCCGGTTCAGCCCGGGCTGCAGCCAGAACAGGCCGGTCAGGCCGAGCCAGCTGTCGGGGGCGCGCAATTCGGCCAGGCGGGCGGCCTGCCAGGATTCGAGGTCAGCAATCATTTTTTACATTTCCAACGTTATCGCTTCAAACGACCATTCGTTATTTAGAATGGAACTGTAGCAGTCCACTTTTTCGTGACCGAGGGAAATTCCATGAAAAAACTCATCCTGGCCGGCCTGATTGCCGCCACCCCATTGTTCGTCCAGGCGGCCGACGTCCGCGTCGATATCGGCAGCGTCCGCGTCCAGGCGCCCGGCGTCACCGTCACTTTCGGCAGCCGCGACACCCGCGGCTATTACTGGGACGGCTACGAGTACCGCGACCCGGATTACTGGCGGCGGCACGACGGCCACCGCGGCGAAAAGTACTATACCGGCCATCCGGGCAAGGGCAACGGCGGCTGCCCGCCGGGACAGGCCAAGAAGGGCCGCTGCTGAGCATCACCATGACCTGACGACAAAGGGCGCCGCGGCGCCCTTTGTTTTTTCCGGCTCGGCCGTCAGTCCTTGGCGAACCGCATGATGCCGTTGTCGCAACTGACGCGGATGGTGTCCTTGGCGGCGAACTTGCCTTCGAGGATGGCGCGGGCCAGCGGATTCTCGATCTGCTGCTGGATCGCCCGCTTCAGCGGCCGGGCGCCGAACACCGGATCGAAACCGGCCTGGGCCAGTTCGGCCAGCGCGCTGTCGTCGACGACGATGCCCATCTCCAGCTGCGCCAGACGCTTTTCCAGATAGCCGAGCTGGATCTTGGCGATGCCGGCGATGTGCTTCTCGTCGAGCGCGTGGAACACCACCACCTCGTCGATGCGGTTGATGAACTCGGGACGGAAATAATTTTTCACTTCGGCCATCACCGCCACCTTGATCACCCCGTAGTCGTCGCCGGCCATCTGCTGGATCATCTGGCTGCCGAGATTGGAAGTCATCACGATCACGGTGTTCTTGAAGTCGACGGTACGCCCCTGGCCGTCGGTCATGCGGCCGTCGTCGAGCACTTGCAAGAGCACGTTGAAGACATCCGGATGGGCCTTCTCGACCTCGTCGAGCAGGATCACCGAATAGGGCTTCCTGCGCACGGCTTCGGTCAGGTAGCCGCCTTCCTCGTAGCCGACGTAGCCCGGCGGCGCGCCGATCAGCCGGGCGACCGAGTGCTTCTCCATGAATTCGCTCATGTCGATGCGGATCAGGTGTTCTTCGGAATCGAACATGAACTCGGCCAGCGCCTTGCACAGCTCGGTCTTGCCGACGCCGGTCGGGCCGAGGAAGAGGAAGGAGCCATACGGCCGGTTGGGATCGGACAGGCCGGCACGCGAGCGGCGGATGGCATCGCCGACCAGGCGCACCGCCTCGTCCTGGCCGACCACCCGCTGGTGCAGCTTCTCTTCCATGCGCAGCAGCTTGTCACGTTCGCCCTGCATCATCTTGCTGACCGGAATGCCGGTGGCGCGCGAGACGACCTCGGCGATCTCCTCAGCGCCGACCTGGGTGCGCAGCAGCTTGTTCCGCGGCTTGTCGGAGCCATCCACCGCATCGGCCGCCTTCAACTGCGCTTCCAGCTGCGGCAGCTTGCCGTATTGCAGCTCGGCCACCTTGTCGAGCTTGCCTTCGCGCTGCAGGCGGGCGATCTCGGCCTTGAGGTGGTCGATTTCCTCCTTGATCTGCGCCGAGCCAAGCACGGCCGACTTTTCGGCCTTCCAGATTTCTTCCAGATCGGAATATTCCTTGGTCAGCCGGGCGATTTCCTCCTCGATCAGGCCGAGGCGCTTCTTCGAAGCTTCGTCCTTCTCCTTCTTGACCGCCTCGCGCTCGATCTTCAGCTGGATGATGCGGCGGTCGAGCTTGTCCATCGACTCCGGCTTGGAATCGATTTCCATCTTGATGCGGGCGGCCGCCTCGTCGATCAGATCGATCGCCTTGTCCGGCAGGAAACGATCGGTGATGTAGCGGTGCGAGAGTTCGGCGGCGGCGACGATGGCCGGGTCGGTGATGTCGACGCCGTGGTGCAGCTCGTAGCGCTCCTGCAGGCCGCGCAGGATGGCGATGGTCGATTCCACCGACGGCTCGTCGACCAGCACTTTCTGGAAGCGGCGCTCCAATGCGGCGTCCTTCTCGACGTACTTGCGGTACTCGTCGAGCGTCGTCGCGCCGATGCAGTGCAGCTCGCCGCGCGCCAGCGCCGGCTTCAGCATGTTGCCGGCGTCGATCGCGCCTTCGGCCTTGCCGGCGCCGACCATGGTGTGCAGCTCGTCGATGAACAGGATGATGCGCCCTTCGTCCTGCGACACTTCCTTCAACACCGCCTTCAGCCGTTCCTCGAATTCGCCG
>DASUZG010000112.1:0-3415 GCA_036376995.1 Azonexus sp.
GGGCGAGGCCTTCGAGCCATTCCTGGTGGGCGTTGAGCATCGGATTCGGCCTGCTCGCCGCCAGTTCCCGGGCCGGCTGGCCGATCTGGGTTTCCTGCGTCAGGATGCGCAGGCGGTCGCCCGGCAGATCCTCGAACAGCCAGGCGTGGTGCACATCGAGCCGCTGCGCGCCGTCGCCCTCGACCCAGGCATGCCAGGCCACCCGGCCCGGCCGGCCGGCGGCTGGCGCTTCGTGTTCGGTGACTTCGGCTTCGACCGGAAAACCGAAGGTGGTGAAGCGGAAACGGCTGCCGAGCCGCAACTCCGCACCGGCTTCGCCGTGCATGACGACATCGGCGGCATTGCGGTAGTAGCCCGGCCACAGGGCGGGTTCGTTCAAGCGGGGCCAGACCTGTGCGGCAGTGAGGCCGGCGACGATGATCTCGTTGGAAACGTAGTTGTCGGTGGTGCCCGGCAGATAGCCGTCGGGCCAGATGATGTCGCTCATGGCGGCGTGCTCCGTGAAAGTGAATCGTGGTGATGGACGCCACTTTATTGCGAGCTCGACGGCAAATAAACCGGGCTAGAATTGTTTCATTTGTTACATGGATGAATGAATTGTGCGCTTCGACCCCGTGCAACTGGGCAGCATCGAGCAATTCTGCAAGGCGGCCGAGCTGGGCAGCTTCACCGCGGCGGCGGAATTCCTCGGCCTGACGCCGGCCTCGGTCAGCCGTTCGATCAGCCGCCTGGAGGAGCGCCTGGGCATTCGCCTCTTTTCCCGCACCACCCGCCGCATCCGCCTGACCGCCGAAGGCGAGCTGTACTGGCAGGAATGCCAGCGCGCCCTGGAGCAGATCGCCGAGGTCGAGCGCGCCATCACCGGCCACCAGAAAGTGCCCAGCGGCACCTTGCGCATCAGCGTCGGGACGCTCTATGCCAGCCATCGCCTGGTACCCCTGCTGCCGAAATTCACCGAAGCCTATCCGCAGATCGAGCTGGAATTGAGCATTGCCAACCGGGTCGCCGATTTCGTCGAGGAAGGGCACGACCTGGCGATCCGCCTCGGCATCCCGCGCGATTCCGGGCTGATCGCCCGCAAGCTGGAAGAGGTTTCGGTCGGCATATTCGCCACGCCGGACTACCTGGCCCGCCGCGGCGTGCCGCAAACCCTGGAGGATCTCGCCGACCACGACTGCATCCAGTTCGTGCTGCCCAGCACCGGCCGCGCCATGCCCTGGATTTTCCGCGACCGGGACGGTCAGGACATCGATTACCCCTTTCGCAGCCGCTTGCGCGTGCACGACGACGTCATGGGGTGCGTCAGCTGGGCGGCGGCCGGCGGCGGCCTGTTCCAGATTTATCACTTCATCGCCGAGCCGGCGGTCCGCCGCGGCGAACTGGTCGAAGTGCTGCAGCCCTACGGCGGCCGGTGCCGCCAGTTTTCCATCCTCTACCCGCGCAACCGCCATCTGTCGGCCAAGGTCCGGGCCTTCGTCGATTTCATGCTGGCCGCCATCCGGGGAGATGCTGGCGTCGGGCAGGGGGTGCAACCTTAACTCCTATATGTAGTAGCTAAGTGCCAATTTCGCACTACAGGTAGTGGTGTTGTCCTTGACGCCATTTGTCCGATGCCGCTAGACTGCGGCCCGTTGATGGTTCCCGCCCGGGATTAAAAGGGAATCCGGTGCCAGGCGCTTAGCCTGAATGCCGGAGCTGCCCCCGCAACTGTCGTCGGCGAGCGCTTCGCCACCTCTGCCACTGGATGCGTCCGGGAAGGCGGGAGAAGCGCGATGACCCGAGAGCCAGGAGACCTGCCCCAACGTCCTTACAACCAACGATGGGGCGGGGTGTCCCTGACGAAAGGTGTTTCGTGTCGCGGCTCGTCCGGCGTCCGGCATGTGCTTTCGGTTCCCCGTCCGCCAAACCGGAGAATCGCCGTGTCCTCGAACCGCTTGACCCGCACCGCCCGTCTCGTCCCGCTGACCGCGCTCGCGGCCTGCACGCTGCCGGTTTTTGCCGCCGGCATCCCGACCCTGCAGGAAGTCAGCGTCACCAGCGGCGGCCACGACCTGATCGGCGTCGCCGATACCGCCAGCGAAGGCACGGTGACCGACAAGCAGCTGGCGACCCGGCCGCTGCTGCGCCCGGCGGAAGTACTGGAAGTGGTGCCGGGCATGATCGTCACCCAGCATTCCGGCGACGGCAAGGCCAACCAGTATTTCCTGCGCGGCTTCAACCTCGACCACGGCAGCGACTTCGCGACCACGGTCATGGGCATGCCAGCCAACATGGTCAGCCATGCCCACGGCCAGGGCTACATGGATCTCAATTTCCTGATTCCGGAACTGGTCGCCACGGTCAAATACAAGAAGGGCGTCTATGGCGCCGAGGATGGCGATTTCGCCACCAGCGGCAGCAGCCGCATCGACTATCAGCGCCAGCTCAATGCGCCGCTGGCCGACCTGACGCTGGGCGAAAACCACTACCGCCGCCTGCTCGCCGCCGGCAGCACCGAAATCAATGGCTTCGATTTCCTGGCCGGTCTCGAACTGATGGGCAACGACGGTCCGTGGGACCAGCCGGAAAACCTCGACAAGTTGAACGCCGTGTTCCGCCTCTCTACAGGCACCGCGGCCAACGGCTTCGCGCTCAGCGCGATGTTCTACAAGGCCGACTGGACGGCCTCCGAACATGTGCCAGCGCGCGCCATCGCGTCCGGCGAAATCGGCCGCTACGGCACGCTGTCGCCTGACGACGGCGGCAAGACGCATCGCTACAGCCTCTCCGCCGATTGGGCGCAGACCGGGGAGCAGGGCGCCAGCCGTGCCAACCTGTACGTGATCGACTACGCCCTCAACCTGTTCTCGGCGCCGTCCGGCTACATCAGCGGCCTGGCCGGCGACCAGCACGAGCAGGCCGACGACCGCCTGGTCTGGGGCGGCGAAGCGCGCCACAGCTGGTTCCTCGGCCCGCAGTGGCGCGACACCGAACTGACGGCCGGCCTGCAGTTGCGCCAGGACCGCATCGACAATGTCGGCCTCTACCGCACGATCAATCGCCAGCGCACCGCCACCGTGCGCGAAGACCGCATCACCGAGACGGCCAGCGGCTTCTTCCTCGATGCCCGCACGCAGTGGCTGCCGTGGCTGCGCACCCATGTCGGTGCCCGCTACGACCTGATCCGCGCCGACGCCACCGCCCGGGCCGGCACCTACAACATGGCCAATGGCGGCAGCGTCGATGCCGACCAGGCCAGCCCGAAGCTGGGCGCCGTCTTCGGCCCGTTCGATCTGCTCGGCCCGACCGAGTTCTACGCCAACTGGGGCCACGGCTTCCACAGCAACGACGTACGCGGCGCCACGGCGCGGACCAATCCGCAGGATGGCTCGGCGGCCGAAGCCGTGCCGCTGATCGTCAAGGCCAAGGGCAGCGA
>DASUZG010000113.1:0-12280 GCA_036376995.1 Azonexus sp.
CTGTACAAGTCCTTCCCGGACGCCGTCGTCTTCATGCATCCGGACGATGCCAAGAAGCGCGGCCTGCAGCGCGGCATGGAAGTCAAGGTGGCGTCGCGGCGCGGCGAAATCCAGCTGCGCGTCGAAACGCGGGGGCGCAACAAGCCGCCGCGCGGCCTGGTCTTCATCCCGTTCTTCGATGCCGGGCGACTGGTCAACAAGCTGACGCTGGACGCCACTTGCCCGATTTCGAAGGAAACCGACTACAAGAAGTGCGCGGTGAAGGTCGTCCGCGCCTGAGAGCCAAAGACGAATAACAAGCGACAGGCGGCCGCGGCACAATCCGCGGCCGCATATCGGAGGTAAGCAATCATGAGATTCATCACAGCTTTGGTCCTGGCGTCCGCCGTGCTCCTGTCCGGAGCCGGCGTGGCGGGGGCCCAGGAAAAAGTGCTGTCCGAGCGGGGCGATGTCTCGATCGACCAGATGTCGAAGGTGGACATGTTCCGTCCGGAAAAGGACACGGACGCCATTCCCCGCGACTTCCAGAAGCAGCCGCCGCTGATTCCGCACAGCGTCAAGGGCTACAACATCACCAAGAACTTCAACAAGTGCATGGACTGCCACTCCAAGGAGCGCGCCGAGGAAACCGGGGCCACCCTGGTTGCCAAGTCGCACTACCTGGACCGTGAGGACAAGAAGCACAAGAACATCTCGCCGCGGCGCTACTTCTGCATGCAGTGCCACGTGCCGCAATTCGACGCCAAGCCGCTCGTCGAAAACACCTACAAGCCGGCAGCCAAGAAGGGGGAATGATGAGTCTCGACAAGTACATGCCCGCCTGGGTCAAGCGCATCGGCGTCACCACCGCGGTACTGCTGTTCGTCGCCGGCATCGTGTTCTGGGGCGGTTTCAACTGGGCGCTCGAAGCCACCAACAAGGAATCCTTCTGCATCTCCTGCCACGAGATGGAGGAGAACGTCTTCCGCGAGTACCAGAACACCATCCACTATACCAACCGCACCGGCGTCCGCGCCACCTGTCCGGACTGCCATGTGCCGAAGGAGTGGGGGGCGAAGATGGTCCGCAAGATCCAGGCTTCCAACGAGGTTTTGCACAAGATCCTCGGTACCATCGACACGCCGGAGAAATTCAACGCCAAGCGCGCCCAGCTGGCGCAGAACGAATGGCGGCGGATGAAGGCCAGCGACTCGAAGGAGTGCCGCAACTGCCACAACTACGACTACATGGACTACACCGAGCAGGGCAAGCGGGCGGCCAAGCAGCACCCGGTAGCCTTCGCCGACGGCAAGACCTGTATCGACTGCCACAAGGGCATCGCCCACCAGCTGCCGGCCATCGACCAGCACATTGGCGTGCAGAACGAGGGCGGCGTGGTCATCAGTCACGGTGAGAAACCGCCGGCCGAAGGCGAAGAAAAGAAATAAGCAACCCCAGGTTGCGCAACACCATGACCCCGGTTCGCCGGGGTTTTTTCTTGGCCCCGATCTATGCCGTGCGTAAATCGCAAAAATTGTCGCGAGCGGCATGAATAAAGGCTTTCCGGGGCAACACTTCTACAGAAAGGTATGCTACTTTTACCGTGCTGCCGTTCTAACGGCCAGTTTTCTTAATCAAACACAGGTAACTAGGAGGCACTTAGATGAATAAATCCGAGCTGGTCGAAGTTGCTGCAAAAGAAGCTGGTATTACCAAGGCCGCTGCCGACAAGGCGCTGTCCGCCATCATCGCGGCTGTGGTCAAAACCGTGACCAAGGGGGAATCGGTCACGCTCGTTGGATTCGGCACGTTCAAGTCTGCCAAGCGCGCTGCGCGCACCGGCAAGAATCCGAAGACCGGCGCCACCCTGAAGATTCCGGCCACCACGGTGCCGAAATTCACGGCCGGCACGGCGTTCAAGGCCTCTGTTGCCGCCAAGAAGCCTGCTGCCAAGAAAAAGTAAGCCGGCATTACTCCTGATGCGGGGTCCGTGCTGAACGGGCTCCGCTTTTTAATTTGCGATGACCAATTCCAATCCCGAAAATCCTCCTGAAGTCCCCGTTGCGCCGCCCTCCGGCGACAATCGCCGTCGGCTGCGCGAACTGCTGTCGATTCCGGAGCGCGATCGTACCGACGAGCAATGGGACGAGATCATCGAGCTCGAAATCCAGCTCGCTCCCGGCAACCGCATTTCCGGCAACGAGGCCGGCGGCGGGGGCGGCCGTTCGCCGATGCCGCAGGGCAAGTCCGGCGGTGGTGGCGGGGGCGGCAATGCGCAGAAGAAGCACCGCCAGCGCACCAACAACAATCGGCGTCCGCGCCAGAACAAGCCGCCCTCCGGCGGCAACCCCGCCTGAGCGTTTGGTCGCCTTGGCGTGACGCGGCATAATTGCCGGCATGCAGCACTTTGATCTGATCATCGTCGGCGGCGGGCTGGCCGGCGCCAGCTTGGCCCTGGCCTTACGCGACACCCGCCTGCGCATCGCGCTGGTCGAGAGCCGGCCACCGCGGGCGCCCGAGGGTTGGGATGCGCGGATCTACGCGATCAGCCCGGCCAACGCCACCTTCCTCGAAACGCTCGGCGCCTGGAAGCATCTCGATGCCGAGCGGATGGCACCGATCCGCCACATGCAGGTGTTCGGCGACGGCGGCGGGCGTCTGCATTTTTCCGCCTACGAAACCGGCGTTCCGGAACTGGGCTGGATTCTCGAGTCGTCCCTGATGGCCTGTGAGTTCTGGGAAAGCGCCAAGCGCCAGGCCAACCTGACCCTGTTCTGTCCGGCCGCGCCGTCCGCCCTCGAATTCCGCCATGACGCGGCGCTGCTCCACCTCGATGACGGCGCCGTGCTGTCCGCCCGGCTGCTGGTCGGGGCCGACGGACGCGACTCGTGGACGCGCCAGGCCGCCGGCCTGGCGGCGGTCAATACGCCCTACGGCGAGAAAGGGGTGGTGGCCAACTTCGCCACCGCCAAGGCGCACCGCGACACGGCCTATCAGTGGTTCCGCGACGACGGCGTGCTCGCCTACTTGCCGCTGCCGGGGAACCGCATCTCCATCGTCTGGTCCACGCCGGATGCGCAGGCCGACGAATTGTGTGCACTATCCCCCGACGCCCTGTGCCGGCGCGTTGCCGAAGCCGGCCAGGGGGTTCTTGGTGAGCTGGAATTGCTGACGCCGGCGGCGGCCTTCCCGTTGCGCCTGATGCGCGTGCCGCAGACCGTGGCGCCGCGGCTGGCGCTGGTCGGCGATGCGGCGCACGGCATCCATCCGCTGTCCGGGCACGGTATCAACCTCGGCTTCCAGGATGCCCGTGAGCTGGCGGCGTTGCTGGCGGCGGCCCCGCCGTGGCAGGACATCGGCGAACTACGCCTGCTGCAGCGCTACCAGCGTGCCCGGCGCGAAGAGACGCTGTTGTTGCAGGGCTCGACCGATGGCTTGCGGCGGCTGTTCAGGAACGGCAACGCGTGGCGTCCGCTGCGCAATGTCGGGCTGAGCCTGACCGACCGCCTGCCCTTCATAAAAAATGCCCTGGCGCGCTACGCGCTCGGGGTTTTCTAGGAGAACTGCATGTTGAAGAAACTGTTGGCGTTGGCGTTCGCCGCCACCGCCTGCTCGGCGCTGGCCGCCAGCGAGGCCGAGATCCGCAAGGCCATGGAAGAGCGCCTCGGGACCAAGGTCGAGAGCGTGACCAAGGCCGGCTATCTCGGCTTGTACGAGGTGTACGCCGACGGCAACATCTTCTACACCGACGAGAAGGTCAGCGCGATCGTGGTCGGCGGCCAGCTGATCGACGGCCGCAGCATGAAGAACATGACCGAGGAGCGGATGCGCAAGCTGACCGCCATCCGCTTCGGCGACCTGCCGCTCGACCGGGCGATCAAGCAGGTGCGCGGCGACGGCAAGCGGGTGCTGGCCACCTTCGAGGATCCCAATTGCGGCTACTGCAAGCGCCTGGCCAAGGAATTGCAGAAGCTCGACAACGTCACCGTCTATGTCTTCCTGTACCCGATCCTGTCCGAGGATTCGGTGCGCAAGTCGAAGCAGATCTGGTGTTCGGCCGATCGCGCCAAGGCCTGGAACGACTGGATGATCGACGGCAAGGCGCCGGCCGGGCGCGAGGACTGCGATACCACGGCAGTTGCCCGCAACCAGGAATACGGCCGGCGGCTGAACATTTCCGGCACGCCGACGCTGTTCTTCGCCGACGGCGAGCGGGTTCCGGGTGCCATTCCGCTGGCCCGGATCGAACAGAAGCTGTCGCAGCTCCGCTAGTCCGTACCATCTTCGCCGCGCGGCGGAGAGGGCCGCCCCGCGGCGCCAGTCGATCCCGGGGGGTGATCGTCCCATGTCCGAGCAAGCGCCGCGCCGTCCCGCGCCATTTCGCCGCCAGCCGGAAAGCCGGCTGCTCGCCATCTTCATCGCCACCCTGGCCGGCACCGCGCTGCTGCTCGCCTTCGTGCTGGCCGAGGTCTATCAGCAGGCCGGCCAGCGGGCCGAGACCGATGCCGGCAATATCGTCAGCGTGGTCGAGGCCCGCCTGAGCACCACCTTGCGCCGGCTGCAGGCGGATCTCGAACACCTGGCCGTCACCGTGCCGGTCGAGGCCCTGGCGCCGGATGCCGGCGAGCGCTACCGTGATTCGCTAGAGCGCCAGCTGTCGCTGTATGCCGCGCGCTTCCCGGAAATCATCGGCTACCGCGTCATCGATGCCGCCGGCCAGCTGCGCTACTACTCGCAGACCGGCCGGCCGCCGATCAATGCCAGCGATCGCGACTATTTCGTCGCATTGCGCGACGACCCGTCGCTGCCGCTGGTCTTTTCGCGAGTGTTGACCGGGCGGGTCAATGGCCGGCCGATGCTGATCGTCGCCGCGCCGGTGCGCGATCCGGCCGGCGTTTTCCGCGGCGTGGTGATGGCGCCGCTCGATCTCGGCTACCTGCAGCAGATGTTCGATGGCGTCGATCTCGGGCCGCACGGGGTCGTCGCGCTGCGCCGCAGCGACAACGGACGCCTGGTGTTGCGCCGGCCGCTGCTGCCGCAGGCGGTCAACCAGGTGTTGTCGGACAGCCCGCTGCACCGCAGCATCGAGGCCGGCGAGGAGGCCGGCAGCCTGCGCTTCCAGACGGTGCTCGACGGTGTCGAGCGGCAATACGCCTTCCGCCGCCTCGGCGGCCATCCGTTCTACGTCGCCGTCGGCATCGCCGCCGACGACTACCTGGCCCATTGGCGGACGCTGGCGGCCGTGGTCGGGCTGGCGGCGCTGGGGTTGATCCTGACCCTGAGCCTGGTGCTGGTCCGGCTGCTGCGCGCCGAGCGCGAGGAAGCGGCGATCAGCGCCCGCCTCGGCGAAAGCGAGGCGCGCTACCGGCTGCTCGCCGACAGCAGCCACGACGTGATCTGGACGCTGGATATCGCCGCGCGCCGCCTGACCTACGTCAGTCCGTCGGTCGCCGAGCTGTGCGGCCATGCCCCGCATGAACTCGTCGGCCAGCCGCCCGAGCACTGGCTGACGGCCGATTCCGCGGCGCGCCTGGCGGCCGAGATCGCGCTGTGCCTCAAGCGCATCGCTGCCGGCGACCGCAGTGCCCAGGTGGTGACCTGCGAACTGGAGCAGTTGTGCCGCGACGGCGGCAGCGTGTCCACCGAAGTGGTGTGCAACTGCCTGTTCGATGCCGAAGGCGTGCCGCGCATGATGCTCGGCATCACCCGCAACGTCAGCGAGCGCAAGGCGGCCGAGCAGGCGCTGCGCGAAAGCAACCGGCAGCTGCAGCTGCAGCTCGACGAGATCGGCCGGCTGCAGGCGGCGCTGCAGGAGCAGGCAGTGCGCGACGGCCTGACCGGGCTGTTCAACCGCCGCTATCTCGACGAGATGCTCGAGCGCGAAGTGTCGCGGGCGCGCCGCGAGGGTATTCCGCTGGCCCTGGTGATGCTCGACATCGACCACTTCAAGCAGGTCAACGACACCTACGGCCACCAGGCCGGCGACGAAGTGCTGCGCACCCTGGCGGCGACGCTGCGGGCCGACATCCGCACCGAAGACATGGCCTGCCGCTACGGCGGCGAGGAATTCCTGATCGTGCTGCCGGGCATGCCACTGGCCGCTGCCATCGAGCGCGCCGAGGGCTGGCGGCAGGCGGTCGAAGCCCGGCTCGTCGGTGAAGGCGGCTTTTCGATCGGCTTCACCATCTCGCTCGGCGTCGCCGCCTATCCCGAGCACGGCAAGACACCGGACGACCTGACCCGCTGTGCCGACCAGGCGCTGTACCGGGCCAAGGCGGCCGGCCGCAACCGGGTGCTGGCCCACGCCGCCTGAGTGACTGCGCCGGGCGCTTGCCGGCGTCATTGCGCCCCCCGCTTTTTCCTGCTGATTACCCGATCTGGATGAAGGTCGGGCGGCCGCGGGCGGCTGCGCCCAATGTTTACAAGTCACTTTAAGAGTCGTTTTTCGTGCCTTGATTTTTAAGGATAATTTTCTTAAAAATCACGTGAGCAAAGTGCTCGTAAGTCATTGTTGTGTAAGAAAAAATTTCCTTTTTTTGTCTTGACTGGGCTGACTCGTTGCTCTAAAGTGGGAAAACGTGTTGAAAAGTGGGTAAACGGGGGTTTAAGGGATGTTCGAGGGAGCGACAGCGCTCAGTCTGGATGCGAAGGGGCGGCTTGCCATACCGGCAAGGCACCGCGAATCCCTGCTCGCCGCCGCTGAGGGCTCGCTGGTCCTGACCGCGCATCCGCACCGTTGCCTGCTGCTCTACCCGGCGCCGGCCTGGCAGCCGATCCGCGACCAGATCCTCAAGGCTTCCAGCCTCGATCCGAAGGCGGCGCCGATCAAGCGCGTGCTGGTCGGCAATGCGCGCACCGAGGAACCGGATTCGGCCGGGCGCATCCTGATTGCGCCCGAGCTGCGCGACTACGCCCAGTTCGAAAAGACCGTCTATATGGTCGGCATGGGCAGCCATTTCGAAATCTGGAGCGAGGCTGCCTGGAAGCAGCAGAACGATCTGGCCGCCGAGGTGATGGCCAGCGGCGAACTGCCGGGGTGCTTCGGAGACCTGGTCCTGTGAGCGTGAGTGGCACCCACGTCACGGTGCTGCTCGAGAAGGCGGTGGAGTCCCTGGCGATCAAGGCGGACGGCGTCTACGTAGACGCCACCTTCGGCCGCGGCGGCCATAGCCGCCACATTCTTTCCATGTTGGGCGCGCAGGGCCGCCTGGTTGCCCTCGATCGCGATCCGCAGGCCATTGCTGCCGGTGCGGCCATCGCCGATGCGCGCTTCCAGTTGGTGCACCGGGCCTTCGGCGAGCTTGCCGTGGCCGCGGGCGAGGCCGGTGTGTCCGGAATCGACGGGGTTTTGTTTGACGTAGGGGTGTCGTCGCCGCAAATCGACGATGGGGAGCGCGGCTTCAGCTTCCGCCACGATGCGCCGCTCGACATGCGGATGGATACGACGCAGGGCGAGACGGCGGCCGAGTGGCTGGCGCGGGCCGAGACAAGGGAAATTACGGAGGTCATCAGAAACTATGGCGAAGAACGGTTTGCTTTCCAGATTGCAAAGAAGGTTGTGGCTGCTCGGCTCGAACAACCTATTGTCACAACAGCTCAGTTCGCGGCCCTCGTACGCGCGGCCGTGCGCACCCGTGAACCAGGGCAGGACCCGGCGACGCGCAGCTTTCAAGCTCTACGGATTCATATCAATCAAGAGCTCCGCCAGCTGGAGGTAGCCCTGCCGCAAGCCCTCGACCTGCTGAAGCCGGGTGGGCGGCTGGTGGTGATCAGCTTTCATTCGCTCGAAGACCGCATCGTCAAGAACTTCATGCGCGCCCAGGCGACGCCCGACACGCTGCCCAAGGGGCTGCCGCTGCGCGCCGACCAGCTGCCGCCACCGAAGCTGCGCCTCGTCGGCAAGGCGATCCGTCCCGATGCGGCCGAGGTGGCCGCCAATCCGCGGGCCCGCAGCGCCGTGATGCGGGTCGCGGAAAAGCTCTGATGCTGCGTTTCAACATGACCCTTCTGCTCGTTCTCGTGATTTGCGCGCTGGCGCTGGTGACCTCCCAGCACCGGGCGCGCAAGCTGTTCCAGGAGCTCGAACGCGAGCAGGAACAGGCGCGTCAGCTCGATGTCGAATACGGTCAGTTGCAGCTGGAAATGTCGACCTGGGCGACCCATCCGCGCATCGAGAAGATTGCCCGTGAGCGCCTGCGCATGGTCCAGGCCGATGGGCTCGGGCGACCGGTGGTGCCGGGCGGCGCCAAGCCGGCGGGAGGGCGCTGATGGTCGTCCGCCGTCGGCCGCAACGCGGTCACCGCTATACCGAAAGCCCGGTGCTGGAGCTGGCGCTGCAGGGCTGGCGTTCGCGCACGGTCGGCCTGCTGCTGATGGCGGCCTTGCTGGCCTTGGTCGCCCGCGCTTTCTACTTGCAGGTGATCAACAACGACTTCCTGCAGGAAAAGGGCGATTCGCGCTATCGCCGCGACATCGAGGTGTCCGCCTCGCGCGGCAAGATCATCGACCGCCACGGCGACATGCTGGCAGTGTCGACGCCGATGAAGTCGATCTGGGCGATTCCCGGCGATGCGCGGACCATGAGCGGCGAGCAGAAGCGCCAGCTGGCCGAACTGCTGGAGATGAGCGTGCGCGAGCTGGATGGCAAGATCGCCACCGAAAAGACCTTCGTCTATGTCCGCCGCCAGGTCTCGCCGGAGACCGGCGACCGCATCGCTGCGCTGAAGCTGCCCGGCATCCACCAGGAAAAGGAATACCGCCGCTTCTATCCGACCGGCGACATGACCGCCCATATCGTCGGATTCACTGGCGTGGACGACAAGGGACTGGAAGGCGTCGAGCTTGCCTTCCAGCAGAGCCTGCTTGGCCGGCCCGGCAATCGCACGGTGATCCGCGACCGGCGCGGCAACATCATCGAGGACGTCGGCGCCATGCGCCCGCCGCAGGATGGCAAGGAAATCCGCCTGGCTCTCGATTCGAAAATCCAGTACCTCGTCTACAGCCAGTTGAAGGCCACCATCGAGCAGCACCAGGCCAAGGCCGGCGGCGCCGTGGTCATCGACGCGCGCAACGGCGAAATCCTGGCGCTCGCCAACTGGCCGACCTACAACCCGAACAACCGCCAGAAGCTGTCCGGCGCCCAGTTGCGCAACCGCGCCATCACCGACACCTACGAGCCGGGGTCGGTGATGAAGCCGTTCATCGCCGCGCTGGCGCTGGAGCAGGGCAAGGTCAGCGTCAATACGCAGATCAACACGGCGCCGGGGAAGATGACCATCGGCAGCGCGACCATTTCCGACTCGCATGCGCACGGCGTGCTGAGCGTCGCCGAAATCATCCAGAAATCGTCGAACATCGGCACCGCCAAGCTCGCCCTCGGCTTTTCGCCGCGCGAGATGTGGGAACTGTTCGACAAGCTCGGCTTCGGCCAGGCGCCCAATCTCGGTTTTCCCGGCGAGGTCAATGGCCGGCTGCGGCCGTGGAAGAACTGGCGGCCGATCGAGCAGGCGACCATGTCCTACGGCCACGGCATCGCCGTCAGCCTGATCCAGATGGCGCGCGCCTATACCGTGTTCGCCAGCGACGGCGAGCTGATGCCGCTGTCGCTGCTGCGCGTCGACGAGACGCCGGTACGCGGCACCCGCGTCTATTCGCCGCAAACCATGCGCGAACTGCGCCTGATGCTGGAAATGGCCGTGCAGCCCGAAGGCACGGCGCCGAAGGCGCGCGTCGCCGGCTACCGGGTCGGCGGCAAGACCGGCACCGCCTACAAGATCGAGGGCGGCGTCTATGCCCGCAAGTACGTTTCGTCCTTCGTCGGCATCGCGCCGATCAGCGATCCGCGCCTGGTCATCGCCGTGATGATCGACGAGCCGTCGACCGGCGGCCATTTCGGCGGCAGCGTCGCCGGCCCCGCCTTCTCGCAGATCGCCGCCGGTTCGCTGCGCGCCCTCGGCATTCCGCCGGATGCGCCGCTGCAGGTGGCTGCCGCCGGCAACGGCAAGGGGCCGCTGTGAGCACGCCCTACGACCTGATCGAAGGCCTCGGCGTGGCGCTCTCCGGCGCCGCCGACGACAGCCGCCAGGTGCGCCCGGGCGACCTCTTCATCGCCTATCCCGGCGATCTCGCCGATGGCCGCCGCTACATCGCCGACGCCCTGGCGCGCGGCGCCGTCGCCGTGCTCTGGCAGCCAGGCGGTGACTTCGCCTGGAATCCGCAGTGGGCCGTGCCCAACCGGCCGGTCGATGCGCTGCGCCCGCTGGCCGGGCCGCTGGCCCACGCCATCTACGGCCATCCGAGCGAAACCCTGTCGCTGATCGCCATTACCGGCACCAACGGCAAGACCACGGTCAGCCAGTGCCTCGCCCAGGCCTACGCCAAGCCCTGCGCCATCATCGGCACGCTCGGCGCCGGCTTTCCCGGCGAACTGGTCGAAACCGGCTTCACCACGCCGGAAGCGACCACGCTGATGCGCTACCTGGCCGAATTCCGCACCCGCCATGCCGCCGCCTGCGCGCTGGAAGCCAGTTCGATCGGCATCGAGGAAGGGCGGATGAACGGTGCCCGCGTCGATGTCGCGGTGTTCACCAACTTCACCCGAGACCACCTCGACTACCACGGCAGCATGGAAGCCTACGCCGCGGCCAAGGAAAAGCTGTTCCGCTGGCCGCGCCTGCGCACCGCCATCATCAATCTCGACGATCCGCTGGGGCCGCGCCTGGCTCGCGAAACCACCGCCCTGCGCGTGCTCGGTTACGGCATCGGCGACGGTCGCCGCGACTTCCACGCCCAGGTCCGGGCCGAGGATCTGGCGGACACGCCGTTCGGCCAGCGCTTCACGCTGGTCCTGCCCAATGGCCGCGGGGTGGTCGATACCGGGCTGGTCGGCCGCTACAACGTCGCCAACCTGCTGGCCGTCGCTGCCGTGCTGCACGACGCCGGCCTGGCTGCCGCCGAGGTGGTGCGCCGCCTGGCCGAACTGACGCCGCCGCCGGGGCGCATGGAGCGCGTTGGCGGCAACGGCGAGCCGTTGGTCGTCATCGACTACGCCCACACCCCCGACGCGCTGGACAACGCCCTGGCCACGCTGCGTGCCGTCGCCACCGCCCGCGGCGGCCGCCTGGTGGTGGTCTTCGGCTGCGGCGGCGACCGCGACCGCGGCAAGCGCCCGCAGATGGCCGAAGTCGCCAGCCGCATCGCCGACCGCGTGCTGGTCACCAGCGACAATCCGCGCAGCGAGGAGCCGGCCGCCATCGTCGCCGACATCGTCGCCGGCCTGGCCCACGGCGAAGTCGAAATCGACCGCGCCGCGGCGATCCGCCGCGCCGTCGGCGAAGCCGATGCGCGCGACGTGGTGCTGCTGGCCGGCAAGGGCCACGAGCCGTACCAGGAAATCGCCGGCATCCGGCATCCCTTCTCCGACGTCGAGCAGGCGCAGGCTGCGCTGGAACTGCGACGCACAGCAACCCCCAAGGAGGCCGGCGTATGAACTGGCTGCTTTCCCAAGTCGCGGCGGCCACCGGCGGCCGCCTGATCGGACCCGACGCGGCGGTCGTCGGCGTGTCCACCGACACCCGCGCGGTCGCCCCGGGCCCACTGTTCCTCGCCCTGCGCGGCGAGCGCTTCGATGCCCATGAGTTTCTCGGCCAGGCCGCCGCCGCCGGCGCCGCCGCGCTGCTGGTCGCCGACGAAGCCAAGTTGCCGGTCGGCATCCCGGCCGTCGTCGTCGCCGATACCCGGATCGCCTTGGGCGCCCTGGCCGCCGCCTGGCGCGCGACCTTCACCTTGCCGGTGATCGCCGTCACCGGCTCCAACGGTAAGACGACGACCAAGGAAATGATTGCCGCCATCCTCCAGGCGGCGTTTGGCGACGCCGTGCTGGCTACGCGCGGCAACTTCAACAACGACATTGGCCTGCCGCTGACGCTGCTCGGCCTGAACGCCGGGCATCGCGCGGCGGTGATCGAGATGGGCATGAACCATCCCGGCGAAATCGCCTACCTGGCGCCGCTCGGCGCGCCGACCGTGGCCCTGGTGACCAATGCCCAGCGCGCCCACCTCGAAGGCATGGGCGATCTCGACGAGGTGGCCCGCGAGAAGGGCAGCATCTTCGGCGGCCTGACCGCCGCCGGGGTCGCCGTAGTCAATGCCGACGACGCCTATGCCGACTTTTGGCGCGGCATGGCGGCGCCGCACGCAGTGCGCAGCTTCGCCATCGACCACGAGGCCGATGTCCGTGGCCGCGTCCATCAGCACGGCCTGGAAACGCAACTGACGTTGAGCGCACCGGAAGGCGCGGGCG
>DASUZG010000114.1:0-5754 GCA_036376995.1 Azonexus sp.
CGGCCAGGGCGACGATGGTGCGTTGCTGCCGGCGCCCGGCGCAGGGCGGCTGGTGCTGGCCACCGACGCCCATGTCGTCTCGCCGCTGTTCTTTCCCGGCGGCGACATCGGCTGCCTGGCGGTGCATGGCACGATCAACGATGTGGCCGTGATGGGTGCGACGCCCCTGTATCTGGCGGCGAGCTTCATCCTCGAAGAAGGGTTCAAGCTCGCCGATCTGGTGCGCATCGTGCAGAGTATGGCGGCAGCGGCCAAAGCGGCTGGGGTGCCGGTGGTGACCGGCGACACCAAGGTCGTCGAGCGGGGCAAGGGCGACGGCGTGTTCATCACCACCACCGGCGTCGGCGTTGTCGCGCCGGGCCGCGAACTGTCCGGCCGGCACGCCCAGCCGGGCGATGCGATCCTGGTCTCCGGCACGCTGGGCGATCACGGCATGGCCATCATGGCCGAGCGCGAGAGCCTGGGCTTCGAGTCGCCGATCGTTTCCGACACGGCGGCACTGCACGAACTGATTGCCGCGCTGCAGGCCTGCGGAGCCGAGCTGCATGTGCTGCGCGATCCGACGCGCGGCGGGCTGGCCACGACGCTCAATGAAATCGCCCGTCAGTCGGGCGTCGGCATGATGCTGCAGGAGAAGGCGCTGCCGGTGAAGCCGGCGGTCAATGCGGCCTGCGAGTTTCTCGGGCTGGATCCGCTATATGTGGCCAACGAAGGCAAACTGGTGGCGATCTGCGGCGAAAACGATGCGGAAAAGCTATTGGCGGCGATGCGCGCCCATCCGCTGGGGGCTGATGCGGCGATCATCGGCACGGTGCATGAGGATCCCCATCACTTCGTGCAGATGACCACCGGTTTCGGCGGCCGGCGCATCGTGGACTGGCTGTCCGGCGAGCAGCTGCCGCGGATTTGCTGAGCCGGGAGCGTTCAGTTGCGCAGCGCCAGGACCAGGTTGGCGACGTCGTCCAGTTCGGCCAGCACCATGGCGCGGGCATCGGCCATGTCGTCGGCGTTGCGGACGCGGAAGATGTCGCGGCGGCCGTCGCGGAAGCGGACGGCGGCGGTGTATTCCGGGCGCGGTGAAGGGATGGCGGAGGCGCGGGTCTTGCGTGGCGCGGCGGGTTTGCGTTGGCTATGCACGGCATTCTCCCTGAAAACGATCTTTGTCGTGGCGCATCCTAACCAAAGCCAAGCGATTGAAAAATATCGCGAAAGTTATAGTTCTATGCCGATTGGCAAAGGTTCTGGCCAAAACCCTCGTCATTCTTGGGGTTATTCCGACCGGATTATTTGAAAATATCTCGACACCATGCGAATTCTGCTGCTGACCCATAGTTTCAACAGCCTGACCCAGCGTCTTTTCTGCGCGCTGACCGAGCGCGGCCACCAGCTCAGCGTCGAGTTCGACATCGCCGATGCCGTCGCCGAGGAAGCGGTCGCGCTGTTCCGTCCGGAGCTGATCGTCGCGCCCTACCTGCGCCGGGCGATACCCGAATCGATCTGGTCGCGCCACTGCTGCCTGATCGTCCATCCCGGCATCGTCGGTGACCGCGGGCCGTCGGCGCTCGACTGGGCGATCAGCCGGCGGTTGCCGCAATGGGGCGTCACCGTGCTGCAGGCCGAAGCAGAAATGGACGCCGGGCCGGTCTGGGCGGCCGAGACTTTTCCGCTGCGGGCGGCGCGCAAGTCCTCGGTGTATCGCAACGAAGTCACCGAGGCGGCGCTGCGCGCCGTGCTCACCGCTGTCGAGCGTTACCAGGGCGGCGACTTCGTGCCGCGCCGGGAGCCCGGCCAGGCGCATGCGTTGATGACGCAGGCCGACCGGGCGCTCGACTGGGGGCGGATGAGCAGCGCCGAATTGCTGGCCCGGCTCGATGCCGCTGACGGCGCGCCGGGCGTTGCCGACGAACTGTTCGGTACCGCATGCCGGCTGTTCGACGCCTGGCCGGAAGCCACCTTGAAAGGGGTGCCGGGCGCGCTGCTCGGCCGCCGCGAGGGCGCCGTGCTGCGCGCCACAGCCGACGGCGCGCTGTGGCTCGGCCACGTGCGCCGCGGCGATGGCCTCAAGCTGCCGGCGATACAGGCTTTCGCCGCCGAAGCAGCGGCGTTGCCGGAACTGCCGCTGGCCGGCTGGTGGAAGTCGCCGACCGCGACCTGGCAGGATATCGCCTATGAAGAGGCCGGCGGCGTCGGCTTCCTGTCCTTCGAGTTCTACAACGGTGCGATGAGCGGCGGCCAGTGCCGGCGCCTGACCGAGGCCTTCCGCTGGGCCAGCGGGCGGCCGACGCGGGTCATCGTGCTGCGCGGCGGCGCCGACTTCTGGTCGAACGGCATTCATCTGAACACCATCGAAGCGGCCGAGAGTCCCGCCGACGAGTCGTGGGCCAACATCAACGCCATTGACGACCTGGCCGAGGCCATCCTGCACTGCCGCAAGCAATTGACGGTGGCCGCGGTCGGCGGCAACGCCGGCGCCGGCGGCTGCTTCCTGGCGCGCGCCGCCGACATGGTCTGGGTCCGCGATGGCGTGATGCTCAATCCGCACTACCGCAACATGGGCAACCTGTTCGGCTCGGAGTTCTGGACCTACCTGCTGCCGCCGCGCGTCGGCGCCGACGGGGCGCGGGCCATCATGCAGCGCCGCCTGCCGATGACCGCTGCCGAGTCGGTGGCGCTCGGCTTCTACGATGCCTGCCTGCCCGCGCCCGGTTTTGCCGTCGATGTCGCCCGGCGGGCTGCCGAGCTGGCTGCCGACCCGGCGTTTCCGGGCCGGCTGGCGGCCAAGGCCGCGAATCGCGCCGCCGACGAGACGGCCAAGCCGTTGGCCGACTGGCGGGCCGGGGAACTGGCCGAGATGCGGCGCAATTTCTACGGCTTCGACCCGTCCTACCATGTCGCGCGCTATCATTTCGTCTCGCGTTCGCCACACTCCTGGACCCCGCGCCATCTCGCCCGGCACCGCGATCTCGACTGGAAAGTGCCCGAATGAGCCAACCCGCCCTGCGCCGCCTGCCCGCCATCCTCGTCGTCGACGACGAGCTGCGCTCGCAGGAGGCCCTGCGCCGGACGCTGGAGGAGGATTTCGAAGTCTTCTGCGCGTCCGGCGCCGACGAAGGGCTGGCCATCCTCGAGCGCGAACAGGCCGCCTCGGCCATCCGCATCGTGCTCTGCGACCAGCGCATGCCCGGCACCACCGGCGTGCAGTTCCTGCGCGACGTCCGCCACCGCTGGCCGGACATGGTGCGCATCATCCTCTCCGGCTACACCGACGCCGAGGACATCATCAGCGGCGTCAACGAAGCCGGCATCTGGCAGTACCTGCTGAAGCCCTGGCAGCCCGAGCAATTGCTGCTGACCTTGCAGCGCGCCGCCGAAGTGTGGCGCCTGCAGCAGGAGAACCAGCGCCTGTCGCTGGATCTGCGTACCGCCGAGCCGGTCCTGAAGAAGCGGGTCGATGCCAAGCAGGACAAGGCCAGGAGCCGCTTCGGCCTGGACGGCCTGATCCGCGCTCCGGGCAGTCCGCTCGAGGCGGTCTGCGCGCTGGTCCGCCGGGTTGCGCCCTACGACCTGTCGGTGATGGTCACCGGCGAGTCGGGCACCGGCAAGGAAATGATCGCCCGCGCCATCCACTATGAGAGCCGCCGCGCCGACCGCCCGTTCATCACCGAGAACTGCGGCGCACTGCCCGACAGCCTGCTCGAATCCGAACTGTTCGGCTACAAGCGCGGCGCCTTCACCGGCGCCGTCGAGGACCGCGTCGGGCTGTTCCAGCAGGCCGACGGCGGCACGCTGTTCCTCGACGAGATCGGCGAGACCAGCCCGGCCTTCCAGGTCAAGCTGCTGCGCGCGCTGCAGGAAGGGGAGTTCCGCCCGCTCGGCAGCACCCGGCCGGTGACTGTCGATGTCCGGGTGATCGCCGCCACCAACCGCGATCTCGAGGAAGACGTGCGCACCGGCCGCTTCCGCGAGGATCTCTATTACCGGCTGGCGACCATTCCGCTGCACGTGCCGCCCTTGCGCGAGCGGCCGATGGACCTGCCGCTGCTGGCCGCCCGCCTGCTGGAGACCACCGCGCGGGCGCTCGACAAGCGCGTCGACGGCCTCGCCCCGGCGGCTGTGGCCGGACTGGCCGCCTACCGCTGGCCGGGCAACGTGCGCGAACTGCAGAACGAGATCCTGCGCATGGTGGCGCTGGCCGATGCGCCGCTGCTCGGTCTGGAGCTGCTGTCGCCGCGCCTCGCCGGCAACGGCGGCGGCGAACCGGCGCTGGCGCTGCCCGCGACCGAGGGCCTGCGCGGCAATCTGCGCGACTGCATGGAACAGCTGGAGCAGCGCGTGATCGCCGAGTCGATGCAACGCCATCGCGGCAACAAGTCGCGCGCCGCCCGCGAACTCGGCCTGTCGCGCGTCGGCCTGCGCGCCAAGCTGAACCGCTACGGGCTGGAAGGCGCCGAAGCATGAGCCGCGGCCGATGCTGAAAGTCGTCTGGCTGCAGAGCGGCGGTTGCGGCGGCTGCACGCAGTCGCTGCTGTGCGCCGAGCCGCGCCCGCTGTTCGCCGAGTTGCGCGACGCCGGCATCGAGTTCCTGTGGCATCCGGCCCTGTCCGTGGAAAGCGGCGAGGAAGCGCTGCAATTGCTCGAAGCCTGCGCCGACGGCCGCCAGGCCTTCGACGTGCTGTGCGTCGAAGGCGCCATGCTGCGCGGCCCCAACGGCAGCGGCAAGTTCCACCTGATGGCCGGCGACGGCCGGCCGCTGACCGCCTGGGTCGAGCGCCTGGCGGCCCGGGCCCGCTGGGTGTTCGCCATCGGCTCGTGCACGGCCTACGGCGGACTGTCGGCGACGACGCCGGGCAATCCGCTCGAAGCCTGCGGCCTGCAATACGACGGCGACACGCCGGGCGGCCTGCTCGGCGCCGCCTTCCGCTCGGCCGGCGGCCTGCCGGTGGTCAATGTCGCCGGCTGCCCGACGCATCCCGGCTGGGTCGTCGACACGCTCGAAAAGCTGGCCCTCGAAGGGCTCGCCGCCAGCGACCTCGACGAAGTCGGGCGGCCGCTGCTGTACGCCGACCAGCTGGTGCACCACGGCTGCGCCCGCAACGAATATTACGAATTCAAGGCCAGCGCCGAGAAGCATTCGGATCTCGGCTGCCTGATGGAAAACCTCGGCTGCAAGGGCACCCAGGCCCACGCCGACTGCAACCTGCGGCCGTGGAACGGCAGCGGCTCCTGCCTGCGCGGCGGCTTCGCCTGCATCGCCTGCACCGAGCCGGGCTTCGAGTCGCCCGGCCATGCCTTTCAGGAAACGCCGAAACTGGCCGGCATCCCGATCGGCCTGCCGGTCGACATGCCGAAGGCCTGGTTCGTCGCACTGGCCGCGCTGTCCAAGTCGGCGACGCCGAAACGGGTGCGCGACAATGCCGTGACCGATCATCCGGTGGTCCGGCCGGCGGTCAGGAAGCCCAACAAATGAAGCGCATCCAGCTCGGGCCGTTCAACCGCGTCGAAGGCGATCTCGAAGTCGGCCTCGACGTAGAAGCTGGCCAGGTCGTCGCCGCCCGCGTCAATTCGCCGCTGTTCCGCGGCTTCGAGCAGGTGCTGGTCGGCCGCGTGCCGGAGGACGCGCTGGCTATCGTGCCGCGCATCTGCGGCATCTGTTCGGTCGCCCAGTCGGCCGCCGCCGCCGCCGCGCTGGCCGATCTCGCCGGCGTGACGCCGCCGCCCAACGGCGTGCTGGCACGCCAGCTGATCCAGGCTACC
>DASUZG010000115.1:0-3028 GCA_036376995.1 Azonexus sp.
AAGGGCGAGGGCGGCACCAACAACACCGGCGACATTCCGCAGCCGGTCAAGAAGCGCTACGAGTCGCCGGCCGAAATGCGCGAACTGGCCGAGACGCTGCTGAAGATGAGCGAGCAGGCGGGCCTGGCCGGCAACCTGCAGGCCGTGGTCACCCCCTACGGCCTGCGCATCATGCTGCACGACACCGACAAGCAGGGCATGTTCGACCGCGGCAGCGCCATCGTGAACGAGCGCTTCCGCGCGCTGCTGCGCAAGATGGGGCCGCTCTTCGCGCAGATCGAAAACCAGCTGCTGGTGGTCGGCCACACCGACGCCGTGCAGTACGCCAACCGCGCCAGCAGCGCCTTCTCGAACTGGACCCTGTCCAGCCAGCGGGCCATGGCCGCCCGCGTCCAGCTGCTCGAAGGCGGCATGCCGGGCGAAAGCGTGCTGCAGGTGGTCGGCATGGCCGAGCGCGCCCCGCTCGATACCGACAACCCCAAGGCCGGCGTCAACCGGCGCATCGAATTCCTGGTCCTGACCACGGGCCAGGCCGAGGTCGTCGCCGCGATGTTCGGCATGCCCCTCGAAGTGACGCCCCTGATGGAGGGGGTCAATACCGTGGTGGCGGATAGCCCGGCCCTGAACGAAATGCGCGCGCGCCTGCGGACCGAGAAGGTGAGCCTGAAGCGCCCCGTCGAGACGAGCGGAAACTGATATGCGAACGAAATCCAGAGGTGATCGAATGAGAATTACAGGTATCGGCATGCCGGCCACGACCCTGCCGGCCGAAACCAGCATCGACAACGGCAAGCCCGCCGCCCCGGCGAGCGCCGCCGCCGGCACGGCACCGGCCCTGCAGTCGGCCGTGCTGCAGCCGGCGCTGGCCGCGCTGCGCGACATGCCGGAGATCGACCAGGCCAAGATCGAGGCCCTGCGCGATGCGCTCGCCCGCGGCGACGTGCCCTTCGACGCCGGCCGCCTGGCCGGCCTGATCGAGCGCTACCACGGGAACCGGGAATGACGCGCAACGACCTTTTCGCCCAGCTGACGGTCGGCCTCAACGCCGACCTGGTCGATTACGGCGAGTTGAAGAAGCTGCTCGCCGGCCAGTTCGACGCCGCGCTGCAGCACCAGAGCGCCCGCCTGGGCGAACTGGCCGAAGCCATCACCGGGCTGGCCGAGCGCATCGAAGCGCGCCGCCGGCAGCGCGTGGCGCTGGTCAATGCGCTGCTCGTCGACGATTACGCGCCGTCGATGGACAAGGTCCTGGCGCTGTTGCCGGACGCCCCGCGCCGCATGCTCGCAGGCTGGTGGGGGGAACTCGAAAGCCTGGTCCGCGAGTGCAAGACGCTCAACACCCGCTCCTGCCAGCTGCTGATGGACCAGCACGAAATCATGCAGCGCGTGCTGAACGGCGAGGCCGACATCTATGCTCCGGCCTGAGTTCGCCCTGCGCGACTTCGCCGCCGACGACCTGTCGGCGGAAATCGCCGCCTCGGCTGCGCCGGTGCGCGGCAATTTCGCCGCCCTGTTCGGCGAAGTCCGCGCCGAAATCTCAGACTTCATTGCCAACGGTTCGACAGGCGTTGGCGCCGCGCCGGGCCTGAGCGCCGAGGGCCGCTTCCAGCAGGCTCGCCTCTTGGGTGCCGCCAGCCCGGCCGGCAGCGCCGGCGAGGGCATGGAAGACTTCGCCGCCAGCGTCGCCCCCTGGGCCCACGAAGCCGGCGCCCGCCTCGGTGTCGCGCCGGAAATCCTGACCGCCCACGCCGCCCTCGAATCGGGCTGGGGGCAGCGGCCGCTGCGCCATGCCGACGGCGCCGACACGCACAACCTGTTCGGCCTCAAGGCCGGCGGCGGCTGGAGCGGCGACGTGACGGCCGCGGCCACCACGGAATACGAGAACGGCGTCGCCCAGCCGCGCACCGAGCGCTTCCGCGCCTATCCGGACACGGCCAGCGCCTTCCGCGATTTCGCCAAGCTGCTGCAGGGCAACCCGCGTTACCAGGGGGCGCTCAACACCGGCAACGACATTCACGCCTACGCCAAGGGCCTGGTGCGCGGCGGCTACGCCACCGACCCGGCCTACGGCGACAAGCTGGTGCGCGTCGCCGCCCGGCTTCAGTCGGGAAATTGAGACGGCATGGCCTGGGGCAGATCGACCGGTTCCACCGTACCGCTGGCCGTGACCCGCGCTCGGATCACCTTGCCGGTGGTGCTGTTGCGCACGCGCACGGTGTCGTCGCCGCGTCCGGCCTCCAAGGCTTCGCCGACGCTGGTGACTTCGACCGGGCCGGTGCGGGCGACGATGCGCACCGCCTCGCCGCGCTTGACCAGCACCGGCGCCACCAGCATCGACTTGAGCAAGACCTGGCCGGCGCGCAGCGAGCGCCGGCTCGACTGGCCGACCACCACCGACGCGTCGGACAAGGCATCCGGCGTCGCCGCCACGTCGCGCCGTTCGAGCGCCAGGTCGGCCGCGGCGATCGGGCGGTTGGCCGGCAGCGCGGCGGTGGCCACCAGAACCTCGGCCGAGATTTCGCCGCGGACCACGAATTCGCGCCGCTCGGCGTCCGTGCCCGGACAACTGGCGGCAAAGCGCATGCGGCCCGGATACCGCGTATCGACCGCCACCACCTTCACCGGCTGGCGGCAGGCGAGGGCAGAGCGGTTGCCGGGCAGCACGTTGGTTTCGATCTGCGGATCGAGCCAGCCGGCCCGTGCCGCCTGCTCGTTCAAGAACTGTTTGGCCGCCAGCGCCACCTGGCTGTCGACCGACGCCGCCGCAGCCGGCAGCGCGGCGGTCAACAAGCCGGCCAGGGCGGCCCGCTGAATCAATTTTGAGGAGGAAATAAAAGACATGAGCATGGATTTCACCAAGGCACTGGGCGTCCATCCCGACGCCTTGAAGCTGCGGGCCGAGCGGACCAAGATCCTGGCCTCGAACATCGCCAACGAAAACACGCCCGGCTTCCAGGCCCGGGACATCGATTTTGCCGCCACCCTGCGCCAGACGCAGGCCGACGAAACCGGCGGGCTGGCCCTCGAC
>DASUZG010000116.1:0-10652 GCA_036376995.1 Azonexus sp.
CACCGTACCCGGTGCCTACATCGTGCTGCAGGCGGAATTCGAACACAGCCAGCAATGCCTGTTCGCGCTCGGCGAACTCGGCAAGCCACCGGAAGCAGTGGCCAACGAGGCCGCCGATGCACTGTTCGCCGCGCTGGCCAGCAGCGGCGCGCTCGATGCCCACAGCGCCAGCCAGTTACTGTTGCCGCTCAGTTTCGCGGCGGGCGACTCGCACCTCTCGAGCAGCCGGATCAGCGAGCAGATGCTGCTTGCCGCCGAGTTGACCGAACTCTTTCTCGGCACCACGATCGACATCGACGGCCGACCGGGCGAACCGGGGCAACTGCTGGTTCGCGGCCGTGGCGCGCCGCACAGCGAACTGCCGGCCGACGCGGCAGGCGCCGCCCCCCACCTGGCGCATCCGCGGGGGTCGCACCGCAGCCCGCCGCTGTACCTCTGAGAGACAGCCCGGCATACATTCGCGGGGATTGCATCGAAAGCGTGCGCTAACTTACCGCACCACGCCTACCCGGCGACAGCGCCTTTCAGCTCGACGTCAGGCCGCTGCGGATCGCGTACTTGGTCAGTTCGGCGATGCTGTGCAGATCGAGCTTGCGCATGATGTTGCGGCGATGCACTTCGACCGTGCTGGTGGCGATGTGCAGGGCTTGGCCGATTTTCGGCGAGGTCTGGCCTTCGGCCAGCAATTTCAGCACTTCCCGCTCGCGCCGCCCGAGGCGCTCGTTGCCGGACTGCTCAGCCGGCTTGCGCGACAGCATGCTGTCGACCAGCGCGGCCGACGATTCCGGGCACAGGTAGGTGCGCCCGTGGGCGACCGCCCGGATGGCTCGCAGCAGTTCCTCCCGGCCGGCCGACTTGACGATGTAGCCGCGCGCCCCGGCATCGAGCATCTGCGTCACGATGCGCCGCTCGGAAAAGGTGGACAGGGCGATCACCTTGATTCCGTCGTGCAGCGCGATCAGGTTGCGCGCCGATTCGATGCCGCCCATCACCGGCATGCCGATGTCCATCAGTACGATATCGGGATGCAGTTGCTTGGCCAGATCCAGGGCTTCGGCGCCGTCGCTGGCCTCGCCGACCAGCGCGATGTCGTGTTCGCGTTCGAGGATGCCCTTGAGGGCCTCGCGCAAGATCCGGTGATCGTCCGCCAGCAAGACACGGATGCTCATGGCGTCTCCTTTTGTCCAGAAAAACGGCCGTCCGCCGTCGGCGCGGTCCGCGGAGTCGAGTTGATCAGATGGGGCAAGCACATCTGGGTGCGGCAATCGACGATGTCAGTCGCGTAGGCGCGGGAAGTGCACCGGGGCCGGCAGACTGCCGCTTGAGATAGGCTTTTTCGATTGCTGCAGCATGACTTTCCTCCCGCCAGAAAAACATGTTATCCGCCGAAAATCATACTCAAAAACGCCTTCGGGAATGATACATGGAATCCGGTAGTGGCTTGCCGTTCGCATTGGCTGCGCCCGTTGGTCGCAGCTGTGGGCTGTCGCTGCGGGCGCGGATGCAGCAAAAGCGGTGGCTGCCGGCCGCCCGTGGCGGCGCGGCGTCAGGCGGCGGCCGCGTGCCGGAAGTCCTGGCGGCGCACGAAGCGCCCCAGGCTGGTGCCGCGGCTCGGCGTCAGCATCCGGCTCAGCGCACGCTCGACGGCCGGCGAGGCGGCGACGATGTCCACCGAACGCCCCCCCAGATTCTGCAGCACGCCGATCAGGTGCAGGCCGAACAGGTCGATCTCGTCGACGCCCGAGAGGTCGATTTTCAAGCAGTGATGACGGCGCATCAGATCGATCACCCGGTCTTCCATCTGCCTGGAAAATTCATGAGTCATCGCCCCCTCGAAAACGAGGCGGCAGTCGCTGTCACTGCCAACAATGCTGATGTTCATGGTTTCTCCCTGGTGTGGATTGCTTGATCCGTACCACGTTGTTGTCGCCCCTGCGCTATGCCGGATGGCGCTCCCGGATGCCCGGCGATTGCACGGAGCCGTCGTACCGGAGCAATTTCCGCATGTAATCCGTAACTTGCCGCATCCCCGGCGAGCCGTCCATACTCCATACTGACTAACCGAATAACCGATTCACGGTATTTTTTGCCCCTTTCCGCGCTCTTATGATGATCGGCAAACAGGGCGGAACATAATCGCGCGCGGCCGGTCCACCGGTTCGTTGCGGACCGGCCATGGTCCGGGAGCAAGACCAGATGGAAGTTCTCGAAATCAGTTTTCGCGAATGGGTGTTGTGCAAGGTCGGCCGGATCTGCCAGGTCAGCCAGCAGCAGCCGGTCGCGGAACCCAAGCCTGTACCGTCCCGGGTATTCAATGAGCGCTCGGGCCGGGAGCGTCGTGTCGAGAAACCGGACAAGGTTCACCGCGGCAAGGAATGGCGGCGCACGCCGGACCGGCGGCTACCGGAAGTGGGCGAGTGTTCGCTCGAGGAATTCAACCGCTGGAAGAAGTAGCCAGGAGATGCCGCCGCAGCGGTCGGCAGGAAGCGCAAGGGAGCCACGGCAAATGGGGGAAAAAACGGGAAACCTGTCGGTGTTGTGCGCCGACATCACCGGCATCGCTTCGCTGACCCGCCAGGTCGACATGCAGGAGGCCTCGCATGCCGCCCGTCGGTGCGAGACACGCATCCGGCTGGCGGTCGAGAGCCATGGCGGCCGCCTGCTGAGCCGCCCGGGCGACCGGTTGATCGCCAGTTTTTCCGACCATGTCGATGCGCTGCAATCGGCCATCGACATGCAGCGCCGCGTCTCGGGCCTGCCGCCCTGCGCCGGGGTTTCGCTGTTCGTCCGGGTCGGCCTGTGTGCCGGCCACCAGTTGCAGGAACAACGCTATTTTCCCGGCGACGGGCCGAATCCGGCGGCCAGCCTGTCCGCCGACGCCGCGCCGGGACATATCCTGCTCAGCGTTCCGCAGCGCCTTGCGCAGTTTCCCTGGGCCGAGCTGGCCGCCGACCGCCTGGCCAACATCTCGCTTCGCTGCGGCAAGCGCGGCCTGGGTGTGTTCAACGTGCCATGGCAGGAGCGCGACCCGGCGGCGTTGCGCCAGGCCCTGTCGCAACTGGCCACGGAAGCGCGCGGCCACGAACTGAGCATCAGCTATCGCGATCGTAGCCTGCAGATCGACACCAGCCGCCCGCGGCTGACGATCGGGCGCACCGCGGACTGCGACCTGGCCATCCGCGATCCTCGCTGCTCCCGGATGCACGGCATCATCGAAAAACGCCTCGATCGCTTTCTGTACATCGACATGAGCAGCAATGGCACCTACCTGACTCGCGACGGTGAACCCGAAATCCGCGTTCATAACGGCGAAATCGAACTCTCCGGCAGGGGCCATCTGAGCCTCGGCTCGCCGGCCGCGGAAACGGGGCGGGAAGCGCTGCAGTTCGAGATCGGCAACAGTTTGCGTTGACGCAGCCGGGCGGCTGTTGCACTGGCGAAACAATCCCGGCGAACAAGGCGGACAACAGCGACAGGCCGCTGCCTGGGCACCATCGCCGCCGCCGCGCCGGGCCATCCCCCGGCCAGGGTGTTTCACCGGCGTTACACCTGCGCATCACCCGACATCCCGCAAAAATCGGCGTCCCCGGCGGAAAACCGCCTGCAGACGCGAAAGCCGGGCGATCCCCTGCGCGTGGCACGGGCTTTGCTGACTATTTCGTGCCACGGCGCTGGTTTCACCTCGCCGTGGCAGAAGCTCCGCTTGCTTCCCTCACCGGCAGCCCGGCTGGTCGCCCCCTCCAGCGACACGGTGCCGGTGGGGGAAGCCGGGCGGACGTCGTCACCATGACCCGGCTCAGATGTTGTGCTTGCACATCATCCGGTACAGCGTGATCCGCGAGACGCCGAGTTGCCGGGCCGTCTTCGACACATTGTTGGCGTTGGCGCGCAAGCTGTTCTGCAGCAGCGTCCGGTCGAACGAGGCGCGCGCCTCCTCCAGGGTCGAACTCGGCACTTCCGGCACATGGCCTTCCAGCCCGAGATCGGCGGCGCTGATCAGCCGGCTGTCGCCGAGGATCAGGGCGCGGTGGATGCGGTTTTTCAGTTCGCGGACATTGCCCGGCCAGTGGTAAGCGTTCATTGCCTGCAACGCCGCGGCAGTGAACCCGGTCGCCCGTCCCGCCCGGCTGTCGCGCGCTACGGCCGCCAGCATGGCCTCGGCCAGCAATGGGATATCGCCATGACGCTGGCGCAGGGGCGGCAGGGTCAGCTGGATGACATTCAGTCGATAGTACAGATCCTCGCGGAAGCGGCCGGCGCGCACGGCCTCCGGCAAATCGACGTGGGTTGCGGCGATGATCCGGAAGTCGACCGGGATGGGCCGCACCGAGCCGATCCGGGTGATCTGTCGCTCCTGGATCACGCGCAGCAGGTTGGTCTGCAGGCTGAGCGGAAAATCGCCGATTTCGTCGAGGAACAGGTCGCCGCCATTGGCAGCTTCGATGCTACCGATCTTGCGCTGCGCCGCACCGGTGAACGCGCCCTTTTCATAGCCGAACAGCTCGGACTGGATCAGGTTGGCCGGCACCGCCCCGCAATTTACGACCACGAAGGGCCCGTCCTTGCGCGCCGAATGCTGGTGGATGGCCTGTGCCACCAGTTCCTTGCCGGTGCCGGTTTCGCCGCTGATCAGCGTGGACAGGTCGGAATGGACGACCTTCCCGAGGCGCTGGAAAAAGGCCTGCATCGCCGGGCTGCTGCCGCACATGCCGAAACGGCCGCTTGCGTCGTCCTGGCGCCCGCGCAACGCCAGGCGCAGACTGGCCTTGCCCCAGGCATGGCCAATGGCGATCTGCAGACGCTGCATATCGAGCGGCAGCGTGTGGTAGTCGTGAAAAGTGCCGAGCACGAAGCCCTGGAACGCTGGTGAGGCCATCCGCCACTCCGGCGCTACCAAAGCCAGCCACTCGATCTGCGAGGTGGCGGCGATCAGCGGTTCCACTTCCTCATGGCTCACGGCCTGCAGCCCATCGAAGGCGACCAGCCCGACCGGGCACGGGATGCTCTGCAGCAACTGCTTGGCTTCGGCCACCGATCTGACCGGCAGGAATTCGATATCGCCGGCCGCCAGCAGCGCCCGGCGAGCCGTAATCTCGCCCCGGGAGTCGATGAGCAGCACGTTTCTTTTTATTTTCATCAGCATCCCGTCGGTGGTCTTTCAATGGCCCCTGGACCGGAAAGTTGGCATCGACTGTAGCGATCAGGCCTGTATGGCGATATACCCATTTGTCTTTAAGCGACTACTTGATTTCGTGTACGAAATGGTTGCCTGGGCAGGCCACGACACCCGGAATACTTTTGGTCTAGAGTGGCGGCTATCGGCACTCACAACAGGCATACCGCATGAGGAACCGACTTCTGTCCACCACGCTTCGTCTTCTGCCGGCCGCCCTGCTGCTCGCCGCAGCCGGTGCGGCTGCCACCGAGCACGATCCCGCGGCTGGCGCAATGCCGCCCGCCGAAAAGGAGCAGTCCTCGCGCTTCTTTTCGGCCGAGGACGGCTGGCTGGATGTCAGCGAATTCCTCAGCCAGGCCTACGGCTTTCTCCCCATCGCCATACCGATTACTGAACCTGCCGTCGGCGACGGGGCGGCCGTCGCACTGGCATTTATCGACAAGCCGGAGCCTTCGGCGGATGCCGGATTCGGCCGGCCCAACCTGTCGATCCTGGGCGCCTTGAACACGGAAAACGGCACGCGCGGCGCCTTTGGTGCCGACATCCGCTATTGGCTGGACGACCGCCTGCAAACCTTCGTCGGCGGCATCCGGACATCGGTCAATCTGGAATATTACGGCGAAGGCCGGGCAGCCCGGCGTACCCGTGATCCGCGGACCTACACCCTGGATCTGGACGCGGCTTTCGCCCAGGCCAAATACCGCCTCGGCCGCTCGCAAAACTGGCTGGGGCTTGGATTCCTGTTCGCCCGCACCGACATCAGCTTCGACCGCCCCGGTCCGTTACCGGCCGGTAACCGCGAAATTGCCATCAACGGCCTCAACCTGAGCGTCTCGCATGATTCCCGCGATAACGTCTTCACTCCCCGGGAAGGTCATTACCTCGAATTATCGGCCATGCTGTTTCGCCCGGGGCTCGGCAGCGACCTCAACTTCTCGCGGCTGTCGGCAATCGGCATGCACTACCTGCCACTTGCCTCCCGCTGGACGCTCGGGCTGCGCGAAAGCCTGGCGGCCAACCAGGGCGACGCACCGTTCTACATGCAGCCTTATATCTACATGCGCGGCGTGCCGGCCATGCGCTACATGGGCGAGAAGGTGGGGCAAATCGAAGTGGAACTGCGCTGGCAGTTCTGGGAACGCTTCAGCCTGGTCGGTTTCGCCGGCACCGGCACGGCCCGCAACGACCTCGGCGACAACCACATCAGCGCCAGTGGCATCGGCCTGCGCTATGAACTGGCCCGCAAACTTGGCCTGCACATCGGTTTCGATTTTGCCTGGAGCGAAGGCGAACAGAGTTTCTACGTGCAGGTCGGCAGCGCGTGGATGCGCCCGTAATCAAAGCTCCTCCCTTGCAGAAGCGGGACGAAGCAGGCCGAAAATCGCGCCAAACCGAAAGCACAAAAGAAAAAGCCCTGTATAAACAGGGCTTTTCTCTGGAATTTGGTCGGAGTGACATGATTCGAACATGCGACCCCTGCGTCCCGAACGCAGTGCTCTACCAGGCTGAGCTACACTCCGAAAGCTGAAAGAAAGCTAGTGATTTCTCTCAACTGCAAAGAAGGTCAATTGTAGCAGAGCTTTTTTATAATTTGAATCCCCCAGCGCATTAATTGCTGCTCTGGCGAGTTCTGCTTCCTGCACCGCGCGCGCCCGGGCATAGTCGAGTGCGCCGCTGGCGTGGATGGCTTCAAGCACGGCGGGGAAGTCGTCGCGACCGCCTTCCTCGATGGCCTTGCGCACGCAGGCGGCCTGCTCCGGCGTCCCGCTCTGGAGAACATGGATCAGCGGCAGGGTCGGTTTGCCCTCGGCCAGGTCGTCGCCGAGGTGCTTGCCGGTGGCGGCTTCCTTGCCGGAATAGTCGAGCACATCGTCGACCAGTTGGAAGGCGGTGCCCAGGTGCATGCCGTAGCGTGCGAGAGCCTCTTCCATTTCCGGCGCAGCGCCGCCGAGAATGCCGCCCAGTTGCGCCGCCGCTTCGAACAGCTTGGCTGTCTTGTAGTGGATGACCTGCATGTAGCGCGCCTCGTCGACGTCGGCATCATGGCAGTTCATCAATTGCAGGACTTCGCCTTCGGCGATGATGTTGGTCGCATCGGACAGCACGCGCATCACGCGCATGTCGTCGACCGCCACCATCATCTGGAAGGCGCGGGAATAGAGGAAATCGCCGACCAGCACGCTGGCCGCGTTGCCGAACATGGCGTTGGCCGTATCGCGGCCGCGCCGCAAGGCCGACTCGTCGACCACATCGTCGTGCAGCAGGGTGGCGGTGTGAATGAATTCGACGACCGCCGCCATCTCGTGGTGGCGGGTTCCCTGATAGCCCAAGGCCCCGGCAGTCAGCAGCACGAGGGCCGGCCGCATGCGCTTGCCGCCACCGCTGACGATGTACTCGGCGACCTGCCGGACCAGCACCACGTCGGAATACAGACGGTCCCGAATGACCATGTCGACGGCCTTCATGTCCGGGCCGATCAGGGTGTAGAGCTGTTCCAGTGTCACGGTGGGCAATTCTTGGGTGAAGCGCGGAATCTTAGGGGTCGGAATGGGGTCAGTCAAGGCCGAAAGATCGGCGACGACCTGCGAATCGGCGGGGCTTTCGGCTAAACTCCTCCGGTTGCGAATTATTTGGGGAAGACCGGCATGACCATTCACGCGTTCGTTGCACCGGTGATTCAGGATCGCGAGGCGCTCGAGGAATTTGCCGATGTCCTGACCGATCGCGCCCCGCAGATCGAGCACAATGTGGCGCGGCTCCTGAAGAGCCCGGGCGACCGGGAAATCACCGCCGATCTCTTCCGCGCCATCCACAACATCAAGGGCGACGCTTCGCTGTGCAAGTTCGAATTGGGCGTGACCATCGCCCATCCGATCGAGAGCATGATGGCGCGCTTTCGCCAGGGCGAGATCGCGTTTAGCGAATTGCTCGCCGAACTGCTGCTGCTCGCCGTCGACCGCCTCGAACTGGCGACTGAGGCGCTGCTGCGCGGCAAGCCGCTGGACAATCTGCGCCTGCCGGAACTGATTGCCGGACTCGATCAACTGGCACAGTCGGCGGTCAGCAATGTCGATGCGAATTGCGCCGAACTGATCGAAACCGTCACCGGTTTCCCGTCGGTGCTGGCCGAGATTTCGGCACGGGCACCGCGCGTCGGCGGCAGCCGTAGCGAACACAAGGGCAGCACTCCCGACCTGCAGTTCTTCCGCTCCCTGGCCCTGCAACTGGAAAGCCGCTCGCCGCTGTTCAAGGGCCGGACCATGCGCATCCTGCGCCTGGCGCTCGAGACCAATCGGGGCGCCGGCAGCCCGGTCGATCCGCTGCAACTGGAGGCAGCCGTGTACCTGCACGATATCGGCATGATGTTCCTGCCGGAATCGGCCTGGCTGAAGGTCGGCAAAATGACGGCCGAAGACAAGGAGCAGCTGCGCAACCATCCCGGCATTGCGGCCGGCCTGCTGCAGCGCATTCCAGGCTGGGAAGCCGCCACCGAGATGGTGGCCCAGCATCACGAGATGCCGGACGGCGCCGGCTATCCGCACGAACTGCAGGGTGCCGCGATCGTTCCCGGCGCCAAGATCCTGGCCATCGTCGATGCCTTCGAAGCCGTGATGCTCAAGCACATCCACCGCGGCAAGAACCGCTCGGTGCTGCGCGCGATCGCCGAAATCAATGCCTGCGACAAGCAGTTCGCGCCGGAATGGATCACGCCGTTCAATGCAGTGATCCGCAAGACGATCGAAAACTGATGGCTTTCGATCACGAACGGCGTTTCGGCGGCGTTGCCCGTCTCTACGGCCAGGATGGCGCCGCTCGCCTGCGCGACGCCCATGCGGTCGTCGTCGGCATCGGCGGCGTCGGCTCCTGGAGCGCCGAGGCACTGGCCCGCACCGGGGTCGGCCGAATCACCCTGATCGACCTCGACATGGTTGCCGAGTCGAACGCCAACCGGCAGATTCACGCCCTCGACGAGGTCTGGGGCAAAGCCAAGGTCGATGCCATGTGCGAACGCATTGCCGCCATCAACCCAGGCTGCACGGTAAATTGCATCGAGGATTTCGTGACGCCGGACAACGTCGCGCAGGTGCTGGCTGGCGACTTTTCGGTGGTCATCGATGCCATCGACCAGGTCCGGGCCAAGGTGGCGATGATCGCCCATTGCCGCAACCGCCGCCTGCCGGTGGTGGTCGCCGGCGCTGCCGGCGGCCAGCTCGATCCGACCCGCATTGCCGTCAGCGACCTCAGCGAGACGATCCAGGATCCGCTGCTGGCCAAGGTCCGCGCCCAGTTGCGGCGGGACCATGGCTTTCCGCGCGGCGGCAAGAAATTCGGGGTGTCGGCTGTCTATTCGACGGAGCCGCTGCGTTATCCAGCCGCCGACGCCAGTTGCGCCGTGCCAGCCGGCCCGGCCGGCCTGAACTGCGCCGGCTTCGGGTCGTCTGTTTGCGTGACGGCCGTCTTCGGTATGGTCGCGGCAGCCCGTGCCATCGACCTGATCACAGACGGGCCGGCCCGCTGAACGCGGGCTGCGGCGCCGCTAACGGCCGCGCGTATCCAGCCAGACGCCGAGGCCTTGGGCGTTCAACTCGAGATCGGTTTCCCAGATTTCATCCAGCACGGCATCGTCCAGACGGCAGCCGTGCGCCCGAATCTGCGCCAACAGGTAATCGCGCATCGCCTGCCTGATACGGGCGTGCCGCTGCGTGCCGGCACCTGCTTCGGCTTCGGCCAGGGCGACCAGCACATCGAGATGGCGCAGCAGATCGGCACCGCGCTGGGGAACGTCGCCCAGGCGACTGTAATGGGTCAGGTACACCGCCTCCGGCCGGAGATCCATCAGGCGGCGGATCGAGGTGCGCATTTCCTCCGGCTCGAACTGCGTCGGCGTCGTCGTCGGGAAGATGAATGGCCGGCCGTCCACATCCAGTTCGCGGTAGGAGAGGCCGAACATGTCGCCAGTGAAGATGCCGCCACTCGCCTCGTCGACGATGCAGATGTGGTGGCGCGCATGGCCCGGCGTATCCAGGCAGCGCAATTTGCGGCCTGCCAGTTCGACGACGTGGCCGTCCGGCGCCTCGATGATGCGTTCAGCCGGAATCGGCAAAATGTCGCCATAGACCCGCGCCACGTATTCGGCACCATAGACGGCAATAACACCGGCCACCAGCTTCGACGGCTCGGCCATGTGCCGGGCGCCCCGCGGATGCACCACCAAGCGGGCATTGGGAAAGGCAGCCATCATGCTTCCCGCGCCGCCGGCATGGTCGAGGTGTATGTGCGTAAGGATCACATAGTCGACGGCCGATGGTGGCAACCCCAGGCGTTCCAGCGCCGCCAAAGCATTGGGTAGCGCATCCCGGCTGCCGGTGTCGACGAACGCCACCCGGCCTTGCTCGACCACCATGTGGATCGCTGCCAGCAGCGGCCGGACATAGTCTGCATCGAACGCGATGATGCCGTTTCCGTAATCCCGCCA
>DASUZG010000117.1:0-2697 GCA_036376995.1 Azonexus sp.
GTGCTGACCACCCGCATCGCCTGGCTGATGTCCACCGGCCAGATCGGACCGCACGGCATCCTGGCCGTCACCTTCACCAACAAGGCGGCCAAGGAAATGACGGCGCGCCTGGCGGCGCTGGTGCCGATCAACACGCGCGGCATGTGGATCGGCACTTTCCACGGCCTGTGCAACCGGCTGCTGCGCGCGCATTTTCGCGAGGCCGGGCTGCCGCAGACCTTCCAGATCCTCGATACGGCCGACCAGCTGGCGATGGTCAAGCGCCTGCTGAAGAACCTGAATGTCGACGACGAGAAGTATCCCCCGCGCGAGTTGTGTCATTTCATTAATGCCCACAAGGAACAGGGGGTTCGGGCGGCGCAGGCCGAGGCCTACGACAATTACACGCAAAAGCGCGTCGAGCTCTACGCCGAGTACGAGAACCAGTGCAACCGCGAAGGCGTCGTCGATTTCGCCGAACTGCTGCTGCGCTGCTTTGAACTCCTGCAGCGCAACGAGCCGCTGCGCCGCCACTATCAGGAGCGTTTCCGCGCCATCCTAGTCGACGAGTTCCAGGACACCAACCGCCTGCAGTACGCCTGGCTGCAATTATTGGCCGGCGGTGGCGCCAAGGTCTTCGCTGTCGGCGACGACGACCAGAGCATCTACGCCTTCCGTGGCGCCGAAGTCGGCAACATGCGCGAATTCGAGCGCGACTACGCCGGCGACAACATCATCCGCCTGGAACAGAACTACCGCTCGCACGGCAACATCCTGGCCGCCGCCAATGCGCTGATCAAGAATAACCGCGAGCGCCTGGGCAAGAACCTGTGGACCGACGCCGGCGACGGCGAGCCGATCCGCGCTTTCGAAGCCTATTCCGACCTCGACGAGGCGCGCTTCGTGGTCGAGGAAATCCGCGAGCTGGTGCGCGACGGCGTGGCGCCGACCCAGATCGCGCTGCTCTACCGTTCCAACGCCCAGTCGCGGGTGCTGGAAAACGAGCTGTTCACCAAGAACGTGCCGTACAAAGTCTATGGCGGCCTGCGCTTCTTCGAGCGCCAGGAAATCAAGCATGCGCTGGCCTACCTGCGCCTGCTCGGCAATCCGGACGACGACACCGCTTTCCTGCGCGTCGTCAATTTTCCGACCCGCGGCATCGGCGCCCGCTCGCTGGAAAACCTGCAGGCCACCGCCCATCAGTTCAATTCCAGCCTGTACAACGCGGCGGCGTCGCTAACCGGCAAGGCTGGCCAGACGGTCGGCGCCTTCATCCGGCTGATCGAGCAGCTGCGTGTCGAGACCGAGGGCCTGCCGCTGCCCGAGATGGTCGAGCACGTGATCGAGAAATCCGGCCTGGCCCAGCATTACCGGACCGAGAAGGAAGGCCAGGACCGGCTGGAGAACCTCGACGAACTGATCAACGCCGCCGCCACCTTCGTCGACGACGAAGGGGCGATCGGCGAGGGCGGCGCGCTGGTTTCCTTCCTGACGCTGGCCTCGCTGGAAGCCGGCGAGCACCAGGCCGGCGAAGGCCAGGAGGCGGTCCAGCTGATGTCGGTGCATGCCGCCAAGGGCCTCGAATTCGACGTCGTCTTCATCACCGGTCTCGAACAGGGCCTGTTCCCGCACGACAACTCGGTCAACCAGGGCCGCGACGGCGTCGAGGAAGAGCGCCGGCTGATGTACGTCGCGGTCACCCGCGCCCGCCAGCGCCTCTACGTGACCTGCGCCCAGACCCGGATGCTGCACGGCCAGACCCGCTATTGCGTGCCGTCGTCCTTCCTCGACGAGATTCCCGAGCAATTGTTGCGCAAACTCAACAAGAAGGCGGCGCCGGCCGCCGCGCCGGCTTACGGCAGCTTCGGCGGCGGCTATGCCGAGCCGGCGCCGGCCGGCGGCCTGCGCATCGGCCAGAGCGTCGAGCACGCCAAGTTCGGCGTCGGCGTCATCGTCGCCACCGAGGGGCGCGGGGCGGATGCCCGCGTGCAGGTCAATTTCGGCGCCGTCGGCATGAAGTGGCTGGCGCTCGAATACGCCAAGCTGACGCCGCTCTAGGCCGCGCGGCGGCCGGGGCTCAGAGAATCACCTGGGCGCCGAGTTCGACCACGCGGTTCGACGGGATGCGGAAGAAGGCGGTGGCGCTGCCGGCATTGCGGAACATCGCGACGAACAGCAGCGTGCGCCAGTAGGCCATGCGCGCGCCGAGCTTCGGGATCACCGTCTCGCGGCCGAGGAAGTAGGAGGTTTCCATCGCTTCCAGCGGCAGGCCGCTGTCGGCGCACAGCGCCAGCGCGGCCGGGATGTCGGGTTCGTCCTTGAAGCCGTACTGCACGATGACCTGGGCGAAGTTGCCGGGCAGGCGGTGGATCTCCACGCGATCGATGTCCGGCACGTAGGGCACGTCGAAGACCTTGACGCTCAGGATCACCACGTACTCGTGCAGCACCTTGTAGTGCTTCATGCTGTGCAGCAGCGCGTGCGGCACCGCGTCCGGATCGGGGGTCATGAACACCGCGGTGCCGGGCACGCGGTCGATGCCGCCGCCATCGAGCCCGGCGATGAAGGGGCGCAACTGCATGGCGTCGGCGGCCAGGCGCTCCTCGAGCAGTTCGCGGCCGCGTTTCCAGGTCGTCAGCACGGTGAAGATCAGCAGCCCGAACAGCAGCGGGAACCAGCCGCCATCGGGAATCTTCACCGAATTGGCGAGGAAGAAGC
>DASUZG010000118.1:0-4751 GCA_036376995.1 Azonexus sp.
GACAGGGGTATCCAGAGTGCCGATGCGTACCCGCACCGTGTCGGGCTGGCTGTCGCGCTTCGTGATGATCGGCGAGCCACAGGTGCCGCAAAATACGCGATGGACACTCGTCGCGTTTGTGTAGGTGCGCAGACTCTCTTGTCCCTTCACGACGCAAAAGTCAGCGGCCGCGACCGGCGAGGCTGCGGTAAATGCGGAGCCATTTGCCTTCCGGCAGCGCGAGCAATGGCAATACACGATAGGACCCAGTGGGCTGTTGATCTCGTATTCAACGGTTCCGCAGAGGCAGCTGCCTTTGTGCATTTGATAGTCCTTGGGGCTAACTAGATTTGATTTCGCGGGCAGGCGGATAAGCGCGCTAACGCAAAAGTGAGGGGCTGCGCGCCTTTGCGCAGTCCCTTTCCACTGCCGGGTTGAGCGGGGCTTCGGGCAAGTGGTCTACGTTATTCCCTGCCGTCCCTGCGCCGCCAGAATTTCCGGCAGCTTCACCTCGATCCAGTCGGCCAGCGCTTCCACCTTGCGGCCGACTTCTTCGCCCAGCGGCGTCAGCCGGTATTCGACGTGGGGCGGCACGACGGGGTAGGAGATGCGTTCGACGAAGCCGTCGCCTTCCAGCCATTGCAGGGTCTGGGCGAGCATTTTTTCGCTGATGCCGTTCACTTTCCGACGCAGGTCGCTGAAGCGGTGGGTGCCGTCGAGCAGGGCGACCAGCAGCAGGACGCCCCAACGGCTGGTGACGTGCTTGAGCACTTCGCGCGAAGGGCATTGTTCGGCGAACAGGTCGCCGCGTCGCATCAGTTCGGCCAGGCCGGGCGGGGCAGGGGTGTCGTTATGCATTTTGAACTTACTTTCAGGTGCGTACTTACGAAAAGTTAGCTTGATCGCTATTCTGCCGGCTCCCCAATACGAAATAAAGGAGTTCCATCATGATCGTCATTACCGGCGCCTCCGGCCAGCTCGGCCGTCTTGTCATCGAAAACCTGCTGCAGACGCTGCCGGCCGGCGAGATTGTCGCCGCCGTGCGCGATCCGCAGAAGGTTCCCGACCTTGCGGCGCGCGGCGTGCAGGTGCGCCAGGCCGATTACGACCGGCCGGAAAGCCTGGCGGCGGCATTCAAGGGGGCCGACAAGCTGCTGCTGATTTCCGGCAGCGAGGTCGGTCGGCGCGTCCCGCAGCACCGCGCCGCGATCGAGGCGGCCAAGGCGGCCGGGGTCGGCCTGCTGGCGTACACCAGCCTGTTGCATGCCGGCACCTCGCCGCTGCCGCTGGCCATCGAACATAAGGAGACGGAAAGCCTGATCCGCGCTTCCGGCCTGCCGGCGGTGATCCTGCGCAACGGCTGGTACACCGAGAATTACCTGGCCGGCGTGGCGGTGGCGCTGCAGCATGGCGTGCTGCTGGGCAGCGCCGGGGAAGGGCGGATCGCCTCGGCAGCGCGCGCCGACTATGCTGCAGCCGCGGCCGCAGTGCTGACGCAGGACGGCCAGGCCGGGCGCATCTACGAACTGGCTGGCGATACGTCCTACACGCTGGGTGAGTTGGCGGCGGCCATTGCCGGGCAATCGGGCAAGACGGTGGCTTACCAGAACCTGCCGGAGGCCGAATTCCGGGCGGTGCTGCTTGATGCCGGCCTGCCGGAGGGGCTGGCGACGCTGCTGGCCGAATCCGATGTCGGGGCATCGAAAGGCGGCCTGTTCGATGACAGCCACCAGCTGAGCGGCCTGATCGGCCGGCCGACGACGCCGCTTGCCGTGTTGCTCGAACGGCAACTGGCGGCGCTGGCCGGCTGAGTCAGATAGCCGCCGGCGAGTCGGGCCGGCTGGGTGGAGCGGTTATCGCCGCCGCCCGGTGCTGGCAGTGCCGGCTGTTTTTTTCAGCGACAGCGTGACCAGGAATGGGAATTCCGGGTCGGCGGTGCGAACGATGCGGTACTCCGGCCCGACCGCGCGGGCCAGCGCGGCAGTCAATGCTTCGAGGTCCACGGCTTCGCAACGCAGGTCGGCGAGAACGCTGCCTTCGTCCTCGTAGACCGGGAAGTCCGAGCAGCCCGGGGGTTTGATTTCCTGGCCGTAGACCCGGCAGCCATGGCCCGCTTCGTCGTAGGCGGGGCAGGGCTTGCTGTGGATGTAGTAGAGCCCGTTGGCGGCCCGGATCTCTTCCGGGCCCTTGCCTGCGGCGAGCCGCCGGTCGAAGACCGGGCGCGATTCGTCGAGTCGCCAGAACGTCTTGACTTGCTTCCACTCCAGTTCGAGGACGAGCACGTCGAGGCGGCAACACGGCTTCGAGCACGCGGTGCAGTGAGGGATGACGGCGGCGGCCTGATAGGCGGCGGCTGCGGCGGCAAGCTCCTTGGCCAGGTTAGGGCGGGTGTTCCGGGGGGGCATCGATGCTCGGGCGGTGAATCGCGGGAAGCGGATCGTGCCTGAAATTTCCGGTTTCGGACACCGGCCGCTGCTGCGCACTATTTGCCGGGGCTGCCGGGTGGAACTCCGCCACGGGCCACGGTCCAAATCATCATGACCCGCCGCGGCGGGGGCCTGTTCCTGCTCCGTCGCGCCGTATGCGGGCGAGGAGATCGATCATGATGATGAATCACATTCCGGGCATGCTGGTTTCCGAGAAGACGGGCTGGGAGGAAATCGACAAGTCCAATTATTCGTCGCGCTGGTTCTTCCGCAGCCTGGTCACGCCGCTGTCGCTTTTGCCGCCGGCGCTCTACGCCTATGCCGAGCTGGTCCACCCGGGCGCCATCTTCCCGCTGTCGGTGCCGGCGCTGACGCCCATGCAGTTGCTGGTGACCGGCATCGTGTTCTACGTGATGCAGTTGCTGATGGTGCCGTACATGGCGATGCTGATCCAGCGCATGGCCCAGGCACGCGACCACGATCCGGGCTACGACGGCGCCTATGCGCTGGCGGCCATCGCGCCGGTACCGCTGTGGCTGTCCTCGCTGTCGCTGCTGGTGCCCAGCCAGGGCTTCGTGATCGCCGTCGGCATCGCCGCCTGGATCGCGGCGCTGGCGCTGATCCGCCACGGTGTGCGGCCGCTGCTGCATGTCGATGACGAGAAGACCGCCCACTACATCGCCAACATGGTCTCGATTAGCGGCATTGCCGCCGGCATTGGCCTGCTGGCCGTATCGGCGATTATCGTCAGCATGCTGCTTGGCGCCTGGTAAAGCTGCCGTTTCGCCATGCCCACCAGCCGGGTGGGTGTGCGTCGGCATGGATGTCGTCACGGCAAGGGCGGGGCTGGCCTCAGGTATAATGCCGGCCTTCCCGCCTAACCCGAACACTCTTCCATGGCCGACATTCTTTGCCTCAAGGGCGACGCCGCCTTTTCCGCCTTCCGTCTGCAACGCCTGCAAGCCCGCCTGGTTGCGGCTGTGTCGGATATCGAACGGGTAGGCGCCGATTACTGGCACGTCGTTGCGCAAAAGCGCGCGCTGACCGCCGACGAACGGGCAAAGCTGGCGCAGCTGCTGGAAGAGCAGCCGGCCGGCAGCGAGCCGGGCGAACTGTTCCTGGTCGCTCCTCGCATCGGCACCATTTCGCCGTGGTCGTCCAAGGCCACCGACATCGCCTTCAACTGCGATCTGGAGCCGGCCATCGAGCGCATCGAGCGCGTCGTCGCCTTCCATGTCGTGCTGCGCGGCAACCGTGCGTTGACCGCCGACGAGAAGAAGACCGTCGCCGGCCTGCTGCACGACCGCATGACCGAATCGGTGCTGGCCGGCTTTGCCGAGGCCGGTGAACTGTTCCGCCATTTCGAGCCGAAGCCGCTGTCGACCGTCGACGTGCTGGCCGGCGGCCGGGCTGCGCTGGTCGAAGCCAACGGCACGCTGGGCCTGGCGCTGTCGGAAGACGAAATCGACTACTTGCTGGACATCTTCACCAAGGCCGGCCGCAACCCGACCGACGTCGAGCTGATGATGTTCGCCCAGGCCAACTCCGAGCACTGCCGCCACAAGATTTTCAACGCGTCCTGGGTGATCGACGGGCAGCCGAAGGACAAGACGCTGTTCGGCATGATCCGCGAGACGCATGCCGCCCACCCGCAGGGCACGGTGATGGCCTATGCCGACAACGCCTCGATCATCGAAGGCGCGACGATCAACCGCTTCTACCCGGACGCCGACCGCGGCTATTCCTACAAGGAAGAGCTGACCCACATCCTGACCAAGGTCGAGACGCACAACCACCCGACGGCCATCTCGCCGTTCCCGGGCGCTTCGACCGGCTCGGGCGGCGAAATCCGCGATGAGGGTGCGACCGGCAAGGGTTCCAAGCCGAAGGCTGGCCTGTGCGGCTTCTCGGTTTCCAACCTGAACATCCCCGATGCGCCGCAGCCGTGGGAACATGCCTACGGCCGCCCGTCGCGCATCGCTTCGGCACTCGACATCATGATCGAAGGCCCGATCGGTGCCGCTGCCTTCAACAACGAATTCGGCCGCCCGAACCTGACCGGCTATTTCCGCACCTACGAGCAGGACGTAGCCGGTGTCGTCCGCGGCTACCACAAGCCGATCATGATCGCCGGCGGCCTGGGCAGCATCCAGGCGCAGCAGTCGTTCAAGGAAGAAACCTTCCCGGTCGGCACGCTGTTCGTGCAGCTGGGCGGCCCCGGCATGCTGATCGGCCTGGGCGGCGGCGCCGCCTCGTCGATGACCGCCGGTGTGAACGCCGAAGACCTCGACTTTGCTTCCGTGCAGCGCGGCAATCCGGAAATCCAGCGCCGCGCCCAGGAAGTCA
>DASUZG010000119.1:0-2592 GCA_036376995.1 Azonexus sp.
ACCGTTGGCCGCTTCGAGCGGCCCCAGCAGTTTCCACGTCTTGCTCATGACGATGTCGCCGTAGCCGAGCGAGGTGAAATTGACCGCCGAATGGTAGATCGCATCGTAGGCCTCGGTGAATTCACCGAGATAGACGAACAGGCCGCCCCACAGCGCTATCTGCACCAGATTGCCAAGCATCAGCGCCAGCATGGCGACCAGCAAGGGGCGCACGCCCTGCCAGAAGCCTTCCTCGTGTCCGTCACGTACCTGCTGGACGTAGTGGCGCACGCACCAGAAGGCCACCACGACCTGGATCAGCAGACACAGCAGCATGGCCGGCAGGCCCACCAGGAAATTGGTCAGCGTCATGTCTTTCCTCCTTCAGCCAGGGTTTGCCCGTCGGAATCGGTGACGGACGAGACCCGCCCGGCGCGCCAGCGCTCGATGCCCCAGACCATTGCCGAGGCGTAGAGCGCGACGCCGACGAACAGCACGCTGCGCGTTACCGCGCCTTCGAGCACGCTCTTGCCGCTGGCGCTATCTTCGATCGCCGGCCCGAGCAGGATCAATGCGGTGATCAGCGCATTGCTCCAGAACGATGGCCGGTAACGGGTTGGGCGCAAGCGGTACAGCGCCGAGCCGGCCCACAGGGCCGCCGCCATCAGCCACAACACCAGCATCCACAGGCTGACCCACAGCGACAGCCCGAACCAGATGGCCGCCGCCAGCACGGCCCCGAGCAGCGTCGAGCCGACCAGTTCGCGGCCGGCCGAACGGGCATCGGTTTCCCCGGCCTGCTGGCTGAGCGCCACGGTTTTTAGGATGGCGGCCAGATAGAAGGCGGGATCGTTGAGCGCCAGCAGAAACACCGGCATCACGATCAGCACGGCGCGGCCGGCGATCCAGGCTGCCGCCTCGCGACCCAGCTTGGGCAAGGCCGCGGCTGCCGCGCCGCTGACCGGCGGGTCGGGAAACAGCGCATGCGACAAGCCGCTGACCAGCGCGCCGACCGCGACACCCAGCGCCAGCGCCTTGCTCAGCACGCCGACCAGCGCCTGCTCGGCAACACCGGCCACCGGCATCAGGGCGGCGGCGATGACCAGGAAAATGGTCAGCGGGCTGCCGCTGCGCAGGCCGATGAAGAAAATGCCGAACAGCATGGCCGCCGTGAGCAGCACGCCGACCAGGGCGAAGTGCTCGAGCACCGGCACCATCAGGATCCCGGCAGCGATCAACAGCGCGAAGATCAGTGCGCCGATCACGCCCTTGACGAAGGGCAGCGGCGGCCCCGGCTTGCAGAGGACGAAGATTGCCATCACGCAGACCACGAAAGGCATCTGGAAGGCCAGCCCGTAGGCCAGCAAGGCGGCCAGCCCGAGGCCGACGGCCAGGCGCAGCACCGCCTTGTCGGGCCGGGACAGGTGGGCGCCGGCCATGTTCCGGCCTCAATACAGGTAGGACAGCCAGCTCATGACGCGGATGTAGAGCGCGCCGAGCAGGTTCATCACGACGTTGTCGCCGGTATAGACCAGCACCTCGACCTGGCCGCCGACCCGCACGCCGCGCAGGCGCGGCAGGTCTTCCGGGGCGAAGGCGATGATCACCGGGATGCGCTGCGCCTGGCGCAGCCAGTCGCGGCTGTTCTGCACCGTCGGCAGCGTGCCGGGCGGCGACTGCTGGCTGCCGGCGACGCCGCCGCCGATGCTGCGCACCTTCCCCTTCAACACTTCGCCGGGCAGCACGTCGAGGGCGATGGCCACTTCGTCGCCGGGATCGATGTTGCCGAGATTGTTCTCGGTCATGTCGGCGCTGATCCACAGGTCGTGCATGGCGATCAGCGTCATGACCGGAGCCCCGGGCTGGGCGAAATGGCCGACGTCGGTGCGCAGGTCGGTGACCGTGCCGCGCGCCGGGGCCAGCACGCGGGTGCGGGTCAGGTCGAGTTCGGCCTTGGCCAGCGCGGCGCGGGCAGATTGTAGTTGGGCGTTGTCGTCGCCCGCCTCGCCCGCCGATTCCTGCGCCTTGCGCAGGTCGGCCTCGGCCCGGCTGGCCTTGCTGCGCGCCTCCTCGCGGGTCGACTGGGCGATTTCCAGGCGGCGCACCGAGATGGCGCCGGGATCTTCCTTGTACAAATGCTCCTGGCGCGCCGCGTCGCGCTCGGCCATGCGCCGGTTTTCCTCGGCCGCCCGCCACGAGGCGCGCGCCGCATCGACGCCGGCCGCCGAAGCACCGACCGACTGGCGCACCGTCGCCAGATCGGCCCGCGCCCGCTGCAGCGCGATCCGGTACTGCTCGGTGTCGATTTCGAACAGCAGCTGGCCAGGCTCGACGACGTCGTCGTTGTGGATATGCACCTTGGTCACCTTGCCGCCGACTTCGGCAGCCACCGGCACGACGAAGGCCTGGATGCGGGCCTGCGAGGAATACGGGGTCAGGCGGTCGCCGATCAGGTAGAGCAAGAGGCTAACCAGGATCAGCCCGGCGACGATCAGGGCGCCGATGCGGGTGCCGCGTCCGGCGGCGGGCTCAACGGGCTGCGAACTCATGGCGTTTCCTTCGTCAAATCGGCTTCGGGCAGCGGCGCATCGAGCAGGCCGCGCCAATCGACGC
>DASUZG010000120.1:0-6464 GCA_036376995.1 Azonexus sp.
CCGCCTGCACGCCGACCTGAGCGCCGCCGCCGAACGCGCCGGCTATCTCGGCGTGGCCATCGTCGCCGCGCTGGCAGTGGCCCGCGAAGGCGCCGAGACGGTGATCTTCCTCTACGGCATGGCCCAGGGCGGCGATCTGTCGTCTCTGACCATTGGTGCCGTGGCCGGTTTCGCCGGTGCCGCGGCGACCGCCTGGCTGGCCGCCAAGAGCCTGGCCCGACTGAACATCGGCCTGCTGCTGCGCCTCTCCTCGATGCTCCTGCTGATCCTCGCCTCGTCGCTGCTGATCGCCGCCACAGACCGCCTGATCGGCGCCGACTGGCTGCCGACCCTGGTCGATCCGGTATGGGACAGCTCGCCCCTGCTCGACGACGGCAGCACCGGCGGCAAGCTGCTCGCCGATTTCACCGGCTACCGCGCCCGCCCGGCGCTGAGCACGCTGCTGATCTGGCTCGGCTACTGGACGCTGGTCTACTTCGGCTATCGCCGGGCGGCGCATGGCTGAACAGATCGTCCGCTTCTACCCCGCCGCCCAGCCCGGCCGGATTGCCCGGCTCGGGCTTTTTCTGCGTAAACACCGGCAACTGATCATCGCCCTGCAATGGGTGGTGGTCCTGCTCTACGCGGCGATGGTCATCATTCCCGCCTTCCTGCCGTTGCCGCCGGAAGACGCGCACATCTGGGACAACCTGCGGCTGTTCGCGCAATTCTGCTTCTGGGGCCTGTGGTGGCCGGGCGTGATGATCGCCACGGTGACCGTCGGCCGCGTCTGGTGCGGCCTGTTCTGCCCGGAGGGCGCGCTGTCGGAGTGGGTCAGCAAATACGGCCGCGGCAAGGCCCTGCCCGGCTGGCTCAAATGGGCCGGCTGGCCGTTCGTCGCCTTCATCTGCACCACGGTCTACGGGCAGCTGGTCAGCGTCTATGAATACCCGCAGGCGGCGCTGCTGGTGCTCGGCGGCTCGACCATCGCCGCTGTCGGCATCGGCCTCTTGTACGGGCGCGAGAAGCGCATCTGGTGCCGCTACCTGTGCCCGGCTTCCGGCGTCTTCGCCGTGCTGGCCAAGATCGCCCCGCTGCACTACAAGGTCGACCGCGCCGCCTGGGATCGCCACGAGGGCGATTTCGAGCCGGTCAATTGCGCGCCGCTGCTCGATGTGCGGCGCATGACCAGCGCTTCCGAATGCCATTCCTGCGGCCGCTGCGCCGGCCAGCGCGACGCCGTGGCCTACAGCGCCCGCTCGCCGTTCGCCGAAGTCCTCGATCTCGACGCGCCGGCGCGCACGCCGGATGCGCTGACGCTGCTCTATGGCGTGCTCGGCGTCGCCACCGCCGCCTTCCAGTGGACGGTCAGCCCCTGGTTCCTGCACGTGAAGCTCACGCTCGCCGAGTGGCTGGTCGAGCACGACCATTTCGGCCCGCTCGACAACGACGTGCCGTGGTGGCTGCTGACCCACTACCCGGAAGCCAACGACCTGTTCACCTGGCTCGACGGCGGCCTGATCCTCGCCTACCTGCTCGGTGGCGGCTTCCTGCTCGGCGCTTTGCTGCAAAGCGGCCCGGCGCTGGCTGCCGCCTTGCTGCGCCGGCCGGCGCTGACCTGGCAGCGCATGAGCCTGGCCCTGACGCCGCTGGCCGCGGCGAGCGTGATCCTCGGCCTGTCGATGCTGACGGTCACCCATCTCAAGGCCGAGCATGTCTGGCTCGGCTGGCTGCCCTACTTCCGCGTCGCGCTGCTGGCCGCCGGCGGCCTCGGCAGCCTGTGGCTGGCCCTGCGCCTGATCGCCGGGGCCGGCGCCGGTTTCCTGCGTGGCAGCCTGGCCGGGCTGGCCATGCTGCTGCCGGTGGCCACGATGGCCACCATCTGGACGCTGGTCTTCTTCATCTGGTGAGCGCGGCGGCCTGAGGCCGCGCCACCGCTTTCTTCGTGCGTGCATCCGTGACCACCACCACCGCCAACGCCGTCCTGCTGGTCGGCCATCCCAACGTCGGCAAGTCGGTGCTGTTCCACCGCCTGACCGGCGCCTACGTCAACGTCTCCAACTATCCCGGCACCACCGTCGAGGTGACGCGGGCCAGCGCCCGCTTCGATCCGCAGGCGGCACTGCTCGATACCCCGGGCGTGCTGGCCCTGCCTTCGCGCAGCGACGACGAGCGGGCGACGATGCGGGCGCTGTTGAACGAATCGAGTCGCTGCCTGGTGCAGGTCGGCGACGCCAAGAATCTGCGCCGCACCCTGACCCTGACCGCGCTGCTGGCCGAGCTCGGCGTGCCGATGGTGCTGGCGCTGAACATGCACGACGAAGCCACCGCCCGCGGCGTCACCGTCGATGTCGCCGGCCTTGCCGAAGAGCTGGCCATCCCGGTGCTGGCCACGGTGGCCACCGGCGGCGACGGCGTCGGCGAACTGGCCGGCAGCGTCACCCGGGCGACGCCGGCCGACCCGCTGCTGCGCTACGACCCGGCCATCGAAAGCGAAATCGACCGGATGGCCGCGGCCATCACCGAAGTCGCGCCGCACCCGGTACTCGCCGCGCGCGGCCTGGCCATTCTCTATCTGGGCGGCGACAGCGAAGTCGAGGACTGGCTGGCGGCCACGGCCGACACCGGCTACAGCCGGCTGGCGGCGCTGCGCGGCCTGGCCCGCGAAAGCGTCGGCGAGGATCTGCCGGCGCGCCTGGCCCGCGAACGCACCGCGGCCGCCGATGCGCTGGCCGCCAGCGTCACCCACCGCGCCGTGCGCAGCAGCCCGCTGCTCGCCCAGCGCGTCGGCCAGGCGGTGGTGCATCCGCTGTGGGGCCTGCCGATCCTGCTCGCCGTGCTCTACGCGGTATATCAGTTCGTCGGCGTCTTCGGTGCGACGACCCTGGTCGGCCTGCTCGAGGAAGACCTGTTCGAGGGCATCCTCAACCCCGCCTTCACCGGGTTCGTCGAAGCCTGGTTCGGCGACGGCTGGTTCAGCCAGCTGCTGGTCGGCGACTACGGCCTGTGGACGATGGGCATGACCTACGCGCTGGCCTTGATCCTGCCGATCGTCACGACCTTCTTCATCGCCTTCGGCATTCTGGAAGATTCCGGCTACCTGCCGCGCCTGTCGGTGATCGCCAACCGCCTGTTCGCCATGATCGGCCTCAATGGCCGGGCGGTGCTGCCGATGGTGCTCGGCCTGGGCTGCGTGACCATGGCGACGCTGACCACGCGCATCCTGCATTCGCCGCGCGAACGCCTGATCACCGCCTTCCTGCTGGCCCTGGCCATTCCCTGTTCGGCCCAACTGGGCGTCGTCCTCGGCATGCTCGGTGGCGTCTCCTTCAACGCCCTGCTGGTCTGGGCCCTGGCCATGGTCGGCGTGCTGCTGCTGGCCGGCTTCCTCGCCGCCCGATTGATACCCGGCCGGCGCATTCCGCTGGTCACCGAACTGCCGCCGATGCGCCTGCCGATCGCCGGCAATGTGCTGAAGAAAACCACCGGGCGCCTCAAGTGGTACCTGATCGAAGTCATTCCGCTCTTCCTGCTCGGCACTTTCCTGATGTTCGCGCTCGACAAGCTCGGCATCCTGCCGGCCATCATCGAGGCCGGCGAGCCGCTGGTCAGCGGCTGGCTGGGCCTGCCCAAGGAAGCCTCGGCCGCCTTCGTGATGGGTTTCCTGCGCCGCGATTTCGGCGCCACCGGGCTGTTCGTCATGGCCGATGCCTTGTCGCCGGTGCAGGCGGTGGTCGGCATGATCACCATCACCCTGTTCATCCCCTGCTTCGCCAGCCTGATGATGATGGTCAAGGAGCAGGGCCTGAAGACCGCCGCCGCCATGGTCGCGCTGATCGTCCCGTTCGCCTTCTTCGTCGGCGGCCTGTTCAACCTCGCCCTGCGCGCCCTCTGGTAAGCCCCATGACCGCCACTGACAACGCCCGCCTGCCGCTGGCCTTCATCGCCCCCGGCACCGAAGTGCGCCTGGCCGCGCTCGGCGACGAGATCGACGCGCTGCAGCGCGAACAGCTGACCGCCTACGGCCTGGCCGAAAACCGTCCGCTACGCGTGCTGCAGCAAAAGCCGATGACCGTGATCCTGGCCGAGGAAGTCGAGCTGGCGCTCGAACATTCGGTCGCCCGCCACATCTGGGTCGTCGCCTGAGCCGGCGACCGGGCAAAAAAACGGCTGTCCCGAAACCTCGGGACAGCCGGAATCAACAACCTGTCGGTCAACCAGCGAGTCACGGGTTCCCGGGCCGGAACGCCAGAATCCGCAACCAGTGCGCCCGCCAGGCCAGCAGTAGCGCAATCGCGGTGGCGGCCCCCGCCAGCAGCATTACCCAGACCAGCACAGCCATCGATGGCCGGTCAGCGATAAAGCAGCATAGGGCCGAGAGTGACAGGCTGGTCCAGCCGGCCAGGCGCAACCATTGGGCGGTGCTGGCGTTCAGCACCGCCTTGGGACCCCAAAGCTGCCGCCAGTGCCCTTCCAGACTGAGCGCCAGCCAGCCCATGCCGCTGAGTGAAAACAGTGCCGCCAGGCACATTGCCAGCGCCTCAGCCATGGGCCGCCTCCGCCGCCATCGGCGCCACGGATAGCCGTTCCCGGCGGGCCAGCTTGCGTACCGAGCAGAGCGCAAGGCCGGCCGTGGCCAGCAGGCAGAGATCAACCCCGGCCACCGCCCAATAAGCTTGGCCGATCATCGTCTTGATCAAATGATCGCCGGTGCCCAGCCAGTTGAGTGCGACGGCGGCCACGGCAAGCAAAGCAATGCCCCAGCACTGCTCGCGCCAGGCCGGATTCAACCGCGCCCGGGCGACCGGCGCGCTGCGGATCAGGGCGTGCAGCAGCGCCAGGCTCCAGCAGCCCCAGAAGGCCAGCTTCTCCCACTCGCCCTTGCCTGCCAGATCGGCCGGCAGCAGGCGATTGACCATCAGCATGCCGGTCGTGGCGATGACCATGCCGGTGACCATCGTCACCGCCAGCGCATCGACGATGCGGCTGCCCTGATCATTGGATTCGGCATGTTTGCGTTTGCGTTTCTCGACGAAGAAGATGAAGCCGGTGGCGATGCAGACGCAGCCGAGCAACCCGCCCAGCACGTAGAGCCAGCGCAGCAGCCAGTGCTCGAAGTGCTGCAGGTGCAGGCCGGTGAGGAATTCGTTGATGCTGCCGACCACGCCGGGCGGCGCTTCCTCGCGCAGCACTTCGCCGCTGCTGGCCTTGAAATGGATGGCCTGGCCGACCAGCGCCACCTGGTCGCTGCCGGCGCGATACAGGCTGACGTAGCCGTTGGCGTCGTGCAGATGATTGATCGTCAGCAGCCCCACTTCGCCCGGCATGTCGCGGGCCGCCCAGCGACGCTTGGCTTCGGCCACCATCGCATCGACCGAGGCCAGCGGCGCGGCGACTCCCGCCGGTTCGTGCGGCAACCCGGTGCGCCGGGCTTCCAGCACCTCGTGCTGGTCATGCAGCGGCTTGAGCAGGGTGTGGCCGAGCGGGAAATACACCGTCCCGGCAAAGATCACCAGGCCGGTGAAGGCGAAGAAGAAATGGAAGGGCAAGGCCACCACGCCGGTCAGGTTGTGCAGGTCGAGGGCGCTGCGCTGGGTGCGCTTCCACGGCCGGAAGGTGAAGAACTCGCGGAAAATCTTGCGGTGCATGATCACGCCGCTGACCAGCGCCACCAGCATGGTGAAAGCGGCCAGGCCGACCAGCCAGTAACCGAGGTTCAGCCACGACCAGTTCAGCTGGTAATGCATGGGGTAGAACCACTCGCTGCCGATCTTGAGCTTGTTGTTCGGCAGGAACTCGCCCGAACGCGGGTCGATGGTCGCCCAGCCATGCACATGGGCGTGCTCGTCGGCGTCGTCCTTCAGTTTGTTGGGCACGTCGAACTCGCCGCCGATGGCCAGCACCGGGTCGCGGTGCGTGGTGTAGGCGTAGAGCGAGGACAGCGACAGCGTGTCCGGGGACGGCAAATCGCCGATCACGCGCTGCTGCGTCGCCGCCAGGTCGACCGGATGCGGCTTGAGCCGGGCATAGACCGGCTGCAGCACCGTGTCGAAGCTGGGCATCGGCTGCGGGTCGAAGCGTGTCTCGGGGATCGCCCAGCGGTCGATCTCGCGGTCGAACACCGACAGCGCGCCGAAGAAGAAGGCAGCCATCAGCACAAAGCCAAGCACCAGGCCCAGCCAGGTATGCAGCCAGGTCATGGCCTGGCGGAAGTGGGTAGACACCGGCGAACCTCCGTCAGCTCAGGAGAAACCGCTGCAAGCCCCAGGCCGCAGCGGTCATGATCAAGGCCCCGCCCCCCAGCACCGTCCAGACGCGGACGAGGCTGGTGGCGGCGAAGGCCCAGATGAACAGCAGCAGGAAGACCAGGAAGGCGAGCAGCAACATCGTCATTTCGGCCGCGTGGAAATCCGCGCCGAGCGCCACCAGGCCCGCCACCCCCAGTGCGACGACGCCCCAAGTACAGGCGTAGCCGCCGAGCAGTG
>DASUZG010000121.1:0-4652 GCA_036376995.1 Azonexus sp.
AGCATGCCGGCATCGCCGCCCCCTCGGCCAACCGCTTCGGGCGCATCAGCCCGACCACCGCCGCCCACGTCGCCGAGGAACTGGGCGAGCGTGTGCCGCTGATTCTCGATGGCGGCCCCTGCTCGGTCGGCATCGAATCGACCATCGTCGACTGCTCGCGCGCCGTCCCGGTCGTGCTGCGGCCCGGCCACATCTCGCCGCTGCATCTGGAAGCCGTGCTCGGCCGCCAGCCGGCGATCGAAACGGCGGCCGGCGCACCGCGCGTCTCCGGCTCGCTGGCCGCGCACTACGCGCCGCAGACGCCGATGCGCCTGGTCGCCGGCGAACGCCTGCTCGATTTCCTCAATGCCCAGCGCCATCGTGGCGGCCGCTGCGGCGTGCTCAGCACCAACCAGCCGCCGCAGGCCGGCATGCCGCACGACTGGCGCCTGCTGCCGGCCGATCCGGTCGGCTACGCGCACGATCTCTACGCGGCGCTGCGCGACATGGACCACGCCGGCGTCGACCTGATCGTCGTCGAAGCCCTGCCCGGCGGCGAGCCATGGGCAGCGGTCGCCGACCGCCTGCGCCGCGCCGTGGCCGGGGCCGGCCAGGGCTGAACAACTTCTACAGCGCCAGCAGTTTCTCCAGCTTGGCGGCGCAGATGAAATCGTTTTCCGACAGGCCGTCGATGGCGTGCGTCCAGTACTCGACATGCACGTCCTTGTAGCCGACCGTCAGCTGCGGATGGTGGTTCTCGCGGTGCGACACCCAGGCCAGCGCATTGACGAAGGCCACCGCCTCGTAGTGGTTGCGGAACAGGAAGGTCTTGGCCAGCCGACCGTCGCTGACCGCCCAGGTCGGCACGTCCTTCAGCAGGCGGCTGATTTCCTCGGCGCCCAGCGCCGGCATGCCGCCCTCACACGGCTGGCAACGCTTGCTGCCCAGTTCGCAATGGTCCATGGTCTGCTCCGTTCTCGCGCGGCCCCGAAGCTGAGAACGCTGCGCCCGGCAGAGGTTCCGGCACAAAAAAGCAGCGCCCCGCCTTTGAGAAGGCCGCCCGATTGCGCTAGAATTCGTCTGCTTCGGGGGCATAGCTCAGTTGGGAGAGCGTCTGGTTCGCAATCAGAAGGTCGGCGGTTCGATCCCGCCTGTCTCCACCAAGAACACCAAAGGCCAGAGTCATCTCTGGCCTTTTTTCTTGTCCTGACGATTCAGGCCGTGGCCGGCAGCAGCGGCGCCAGCCGCGGCCCGGTGCCGGTCTTGCGGGCCACGATCACGAGATCGCGCCGGAAGCGGCGCGGCAACACCCGGTAGGCACAGTGCAGCAGCCGTCGCTTCCACCCTGGCGCCGGTGACGGGTAATAGCGATAGTCGACGGTGGCGACGGCTAGGCCGGCGGCTTCGAGGAAACGGCTGACCTCGCCGGCCGAATACTCGCGGACGTGCCCCATGTGCCCGAGCGTGCGCAACTTGGCGAATTCCAGCACCGGATCGGCGATGCTGCGCCCGAGCAGGAAGCGCCCCAGGCTGGGCAGCGAATAGACATTCGGCGTGGTCAGCAGCAGCGGCGCCCCCGGCGCCAGCACGCGGTGGATTTCGCTGAGCACGAAGGCCGGGTCGATGCGCAGATGCTCGAAGGTTTCGCAGAGCAGCACGCAGGCGATGCTGGCGTCGGCGAACGGCAGCGGCGCGCGTTCGATATCGCAGTGCCGGATGTCGAGTCCGAACTGGCGGATGAAGCCGGCAACGCGCTCGGGATTGGCATCGATGCCGACGACCCGGTGGCCGCTGCAGTGCAGCAGCGCCGTCATGTGGCACGGTGCCGCGCCGACATCGAGGATCAGGCCGGCCGGCGCCAGATCGGTGAGCAACTGGAGGTCGGCCAGGTAGCGGCGGCCGTGGTGGTAGAGGTTGTCGCGGTGCCAGCCGCCGACCGGGCCGCTCTGGTTATGCACGGCCGCCCACAGCAGATCCATCGGCTTGTGCTGCATGCTCCCTCCCGCGCTCCCCGCCCGCCGGCCAGTGTAGGGCCGGGATCGCGGCCGGGCAAGGAAGCGGCCGGGCCGCTCCGGCTAGTAGCGGCTGCCGACCCGGCCGAGAATCTCGGCGGCTTCGTCGAACTGCGGATTGGCCGCGGCCAACCCGGCGGCGCCGAAATAGCGGGCGAAATCGTCGGCCGACAGCGCCACCGCCTCAGCGGCCGGCAGGCGCCGCTCGGCGCGCTGGCGGCGGTCGGCCCAGCCGGCCGGCGGTCCGATGTCGCGCTGGCGGCGGTCGCCCTGTTTTCTGCGTTCGATCTCCATGGTTCGCTCCCGTGCAATGGGCGAACGATAACCGCCGCCAGCCCGGCCGACAATATGACAATCGTCTTAACCGTCCTTGGCGCCCGCGATCAATTCCGTTTGCGCGCAATCACTTCCATGCAGAAACGGTAGCGTTCGCTGATGCCATAGCGCAGCGGCGTGAATCCGGTTTCGGCCAGCAATTGGTAGAGGCGTTGCTTGCCGAAGTTGTGGTAGTGCTCCAGTTCGCCCCAGTAGGGATTGGTTTCCGCCGAATCGAAGATGCGCCAGACGATGCTGTCGGTGTTCGGCATCGACAGCAGCAACAGGCCGTCCGGCTGCAGCAGGGCATGGACCTGGCGCAGGGCGTCGGCGGGAAAGGGCATGTGTTCGAGCACATCGCACATGCTGACGACGCGAAAACGCGACGGCTGCACGAAGGCGCCGAGATCGACGGAATGGGCTTCGATGCCGAGCTGGCGCAGGGTTTCCACGTTGTCCGTGCGCAGGTCGATGCCGACCGGCGTGAAGCCGTACTCCCGCGCCGTCAAGAGCAGCGAGCCGTTGCCGAAACCGATGTCGCACCAGTCGCCGTGGTCGGCGTAGGCCAGCATCTTCTCGATCATCCGCGCCGACACCACGCGCTGGTTCTCGATGTCGTAGCCGACCTGCTGATTGTTGTTGGTCTTGCTGAAAATGACGCGCAGCGCCTCGGCCGTGTGGTAGCCGTCGGTATAGATATGCTCGCAGCGCCCGCACAGCAGCCAGGTGATTTTTGGTGCCAGCAGCGGGTGATACAGCGGGTGCTTCGAGCAATCGGCGACCAGCGTCGAGCGGGTCTCGTTGGCGCCGCACAGGGGGCAGGCGTCGTACAGGGTTCGGGTCAGCATCGGCGGCTCGCGTGATCTAGCGTGGGAAATCCGGCAGCCCCGCAGCCTACGCCCGGCCCCGTGGCAGTACAACAATTTCAGTTGCAGGCGCTGCCGAGTTGGCTCAGAGTCGGCCCTGAATCCGATGTGATCTGCATGGGGGGCGCAGCGATGAATATTTCGATTGCCTTGCAGTTTGTGGTGGTGCTGTTCGCCATCTGGGCCGGCGCCAAGGTCGGCGGCATCGGCCTCGGATTGTGGGGCGGCATCGGCCTGCTGGCGCTGGTGGTGCTGTTCGGGGTGGCGCCGACGGCGCCGCCGGTCGATGTGATGCTGATCATCCTGGCCGTGATCACCGCCGCCTCGGTAATGGACGCGGCCGGCGGCATCGATTTCCTGGTCCGCATCGCCGAGCGCATCATCCGCGCCAACCCGCGCTACGTCACCATCGTCGCGCCGCTGACCACCTGGGCCTTCACCTTCCTCGCCGGCACCGGCCATATCGTCTATCCGTTGCTGCCGGTCATTTTCGAGACCGCCCACCAGAACGGCATCCGCCCCGAGCGGCCGATGGCGGTGGCCACCATCGCCTCGCAGCAGGCAGTCACCGCCAGCCCGGTGGCGGCGGCGACTGCCGCCATGATCGGGCTGTTCTCGCAAGCCGGCCTCAACGACTGGGGCCTGCCGCAGCTGTTGCTGATCTGCGTGCCGGCAACGCTGGCCGGCGTGCTGGCGGCCGCCGTCGTGTCGCTGTTCGTCGGCCGCGAACTCGACGCCGACCCGGTCTATCGCGCGCGCCTGGAAGCCGGCCTGATCGCCCCGGCGCGCCCGGCGCAGGAACGGCCGCCGCTACCCGCCTCGGCAGCGCGCTCGGCACTGCTGTTCCTCGGCGGCGTCGCCACCATCGTGCTACTCGGCTTCTTCCCCGAGGCACGCAAGCTGCCGGGCGCCGGGCAGGTTCTGCCGATGCCGGTGGTGATCGAAATCGTCATGCTGGCCGTCGCCGCGATCATGCTGCTGGCCACCCGGACTGCCCCGGAAGCCGTTCCCCGGACGGCCACGATGCGCGCCGGCATCGTCGCCGTGGTCGGCATCTTCGGCCTGGCCTGGCTGGGCGACAGTTTCATCTCGGCGCACAAGGAGGTGATCGTGCCGGTGATCGGCGATCTCGCGGCCACCGCGCCGTGGCTGTTCGCCTTCGGCCTGTTCTTCGCCTCGGTGCTGCTCTACAGCCAGGCCGCAACGACCCGGGCGCTGATGCCGCTGGGCATCGCGCTGGGCATTCCGCCGCAGTTCCTGATCGCCATGTTTCCCTCGGTCAACGGCTACTTCTTCATCCCGACCTACGGCTCGCTGATCGCCGCGATCAACTTCGACCTCACCGGCACCACGCGCATCGGCCGCTACATCCTCAACCACTCCTTCATGCTGCCGGGCCTGGTGGCGACCATTGTTGCCGTTGGCAGCGGCATGGTGCTGGCGCGCCTCATTTATTGATCCTTCATGGTGGAACTTCGCT
>DASUZG010000122.1:0-5978 GCA_036376995.1 Azonexus sp.
GTTCCTGCCGCAGGTGCATTCGGCGCAGGCGGCCCGCGAACTGCCGCGCCGCAACCGCATCGGCTACGTCGGCGTGCGCCGGCGCATCCTGGTCGTCGATAACGAGAAGGATGACCGCGACCTGCTGCAGAACGTGCTCGAACCGCTCGGCTTCATCGTCGATCAGTCGGCCAGCGGCTACGAGGCCCTGCAGTCCATCCCGCGGTTCAGGCCGCACCTCGTCTTCATGGACCTCGGCATGCCCGGCATCGACGGCTGGGAGACGATCCGCCGCCTGCGCCGGCAGCACCTGAGCGACGCCCATCTCGCCATCCTGTCGGCCAACGCCTTCGACAAGGGGCTGGACAACGATGTCGGCATCGCGGCGGAGGATTTCATCGTCAAGCCGGTCCGGGTCCATGAACTGCTCGACTGGCTGGGCCGCAAACTCGATCTCGAATGGGTCAGCGCCGAGGCGCCGCCGCCCGCGCCGGTACTGGCACCGGCCGTGCCGCCGCCGCTGGTGGCGCCGGCGGCCGGGGACCTGAGGCTGCTGGAGGAAGCGATCAACCTCGGCTACCTGCGCGGCATCCTCAACAAGCTGGCCGAGATCGAGCGACTCGACGCCCGCCACGGCGAGTTCGTCCGCGTGCTGCGCGACCTGGCGCGCCAGTTCCAGTTCGAGGCGATGAAGGAAATCCTGCGAAAGTCAGCCCATGAACCCTGTTGAAACCGTGATTTCGGACATCGTGCTGATCGTCGACGACGTGCCGGAAAACCTGTCGCTGCTGCACGATGCGCTGGACGAGACCGGCTACACCGTGCTCGTCGCCACCAATGGCGAATCGGCGCTGCAGCGCGCGCGCCAGAGCCTGCCCGACGTGATCCTGCTCGATGCGCTGATGCCCGGCATCGACGGCTTCGAAGTCGCCCGCCGGCTGAAGGCCGATTTCGCCACGCAGCAGATTCCGATCGTCTTCATGACCGGCCTGACCGAGACCGAGCATGTCGTCGCCGCCTTCGCCGCCGGCGGCGCCGATTACGTGACCAAGCCGATCCGCCCGGCCGAAGTGCTGGCGCGCATCGCCGCGCACATGCAGAACGCCCGCCAGATGAAGCAGGCGCGCAGCGCGCTCGACGCCTTCGGCCAGGCCACTGTCGCCGTGCGTGCGGCCGACGGCAAGATCGTCTGGCAGACGCCCTTGGCCCGCAAGCTGCTCAACGACTATTTCGCCAACCCCGAACACGTCGCGCCGGACGAACTGCTGGCCTGGATCGCCGCCGCCCACGCCGCCCGCCGCGAGCGGCGCGAACCGGGCGCGCTGCTCGTGGCCGCCGGCAAGCGTCGGCTACTGGCGTCGTTCCACGACCAGACCGGCGACGACGAATGGCTGGTGGTGCTGCGCGAGGAGAACGACACATCCGCCATCGAGTCGCTGATTGCCGCCTTTCGCCTGACCCAGCGCGAAGCCGAAGTGCTTTACTGGGTGGTCCAGGGCAAGACCAGCAAGGACATCGGCGACATTCTCGGCAGCAGCCCGCGCACCGTGAACAAGCACCTCGAACACGTGTACGAGAAGCTCGGCGTCGAAACCCGCACCGCCGCCGCCAACCTGGCGCTGGGCAAGATGCGCGGCAACTGAGGCGGACTTACGGCAGGTGGATGAAGCCGTCGGCGTCCAGCGGCATGAAAGGGTTGTGGCAGACCTCCCACAGGAAGCCGTCGGGATCGGCGAAGTAGCCGCGATAACCGCCCCAGAACACCTTGCCGGCCGGCTGCCTGAGCGTCGCACCGGCCGCCACCGCTTCGTCGAGCAGCGCATTCACGGCTTCTTCCGACGGCACGTTGTGCGCCAGTGCGAAGCCGGCAAAACCGCTGCCGGCGACCGGCACGTTGGCATCGGCCGCCAGTTCACCGCGCGGGAACAGCGCGAAGGCAACCGAGCCGGCCTGGAAGAAGGCGATGCCGTCCTGGCTGGCCGACGATTCGCGCCAGCCCAGCCGGCGGTAGAAATCGCGGCTGCGCGCCAGGTCGGCGACGCCGAGGGTGATGAAGCTGATGGTCTGGTTCATGGGCATCGTCCGCGCGGTCTCGTGGGCCGATTGTGTCACGCTGGCGGTGTGGCGGCCTCGTATAATGCGCCTCCCCGTCACCCCGATCTTCGCCTGAAAATCATGCGCCCGTCCCTGCCCGCCGCCCTGCTCCTGTCGTCCGCCGCCCTGCTCGCCGCCTGCTCCGGCGAGGTCGAGGACACCCGCCCGGGCCAGCCGGTGAAGACGCGGCAGATGGCGTTCCAGGACATCATCCGCAGCTTCGAGCCGATGGGCGTGATGCTGCGCGGCAAGGGCTACGACGCCGACAAGTTCCTGGTGCTGGCCAACGAACTGGTGGCCAAGCGCGAAGCGCCGTGGGCACATTTCGGCCCGGACACCAATTACCCGCCGACCAAGGCGACGGCGGAAGTCTGGCAGCAGCCGGAGAAGTTCGCGCGCGAACGCGACGCCTTCATCGCCGCCACCGATGCCCTGCTGGCGGCGGCGCAGACCAAGGACCGCAAGCAGCAGGAGGTGCCGTACCAGGCGGTGTACGAGACCTGCCAGAGCTGCCACAAGACCTTCAAGCAGCGCTGAGCGGACGCCGGCGCGCTTACGCCTTGCCGGCGACGATGGCCGGCAGGTCCACCCAGCCGGCGTCGCCATCGATGCCGAGCATGCGCTGCATGTTGCGCTCGCGCAGGCGGCGGCCGAGCGACCACGGATAGATGCGCAGGTCGGCAAAGTCGATCAGGCCGAAACGGCCGTCCGGCGTGACGACCACGTTGCCGGCATGGAGCGAGCGGAAGTAGATGCCCTTGTCGTGCAGGCCGATGATAAAGCGCGTCAGTTGGTCGCGCAGCCGGCGCTTGTCGTCGGCGGCCAGGCCGGCGCGGTCGAGTTCGCGCAGCGTGGCGCCGGCCAGCGGTGCGTAATGCACCAGGTCGCGCGCCAGTTCGGGCGCCCGCCAGACGGCGAGCACGGTCGGCACCGGAATGCCGGCGCGGGCCAGCGCCATGGCGTTGCGGGCGAAGCGCCAGGCATAGGGAAAGAGCGCGGCCGAGGTCAGCAGGCGCTTGCGCCGGAACAGCTTGAGCATGGTCCCGTCGGCTAGGCGCAGCACCTTGTCGCCGAACAGGTCGCCTTCCAGGATCGCGGCCCCTTCGCGCATGGCGAGATAGTCCTGCTGCGTCAGAGTTTTCAAAGCCTGGGCCACGGTCAAAAGCGCGGATTTTACCGCCTTGCCGGCGAACAAGCATCGGGAAATCGCCATGCTAAACTCTCGCTCCCCATTCCCGCCCCGCCGGCCACCGCCGAAAGTCCCCATGCAGCAAGTCGCCAGCCCCTCGCAGGATTCGTCGCTGAAAATCTACTTCCGGCTGCTGCGCTATCTGCGACCCTTCGCCGGCCTGTTCTGCGTCAGCCTGGTCGGCTACGTGATCTTCGCCTCGGCCCAGCCGATGATGGCGGTGATCCTGAAATATTTCGTCGACGGCCTGACCGCCCCGGTCAGCGTCACCCAGCACGAATTCCCGGTGATCGGCACCATCGAGCTGATGTACGGCGTGCCGATCCTGCTGGTGATGATCATCACCTGGCAGGGCATCGGCTCCTTTCTCGGCAACTACTATCTGGCGCGCGTCTCGCTCGGCCTGATCCACGACCTGCGCCGCGCCCTGTTCGACAGCCTGTTGAAGCTGCCCAACCGCTATTTCGACCAGAACAACTCCGGTCACCTGATCTCGCGCATCACCTACAACGTGACCATGGTCACCGGCGCCGCCACCGACGCGATCAAGGTGGTGATCCGCGAAGGCCTGACCGTGACCTTCCTGTTCGCCTACCTGCTGTGGATGAACTGGAAGCTGACGCTGGTCATCGTCGGCGTGCTGCCGATCATCGGCTTCATGGTGAACAGCGCCAGCCGCCGTTTCCGCAAGCAGGCCAAGAAGATCCAGGTGGCGATGGGCGACCTGACCCACATCGCCTCGGAAACCATCCAGGGCTATCGCGTCGTCCGCAGCTTCGGCGGCGAGGATTACGAATCGGCGCGCTTCAAGCAGGCCAGCGAGGAAAACACCGCCAAGCACCTGCGCATGGTCAAGACCTCCGCCACCTTCACGCCGGCGCTGCAGCTGGTCACCTTCGCCAGCATGTCGGTGATCCTGTTCCTGGTCCTTTTCCTGCGCGGCGACGCCTCGGTCGGCGACCTGGTGGCCTACGTGTCGGCCGCCGGCATGCTGCCGAAACCGATCCGCCAGCTGTCGGAAGTCAACGAGACGATCCAGAAGGGCCTGGCCGGCGCCGAAAGCATCTTCTCGCAGCTCGACGAGGAGCCCGAGAGCAACCGCGGCACCGTCGAACGCGAGCGCATCAGCGGCCGCATCGAGGTGCGCAACCTGAACTTCACCTATCCCGGCGCCGAACAGCCGGTGCTGCAGGACATCAACTTCACCGCCGAGCCGGGCCAGATGATCGCCCTGGTCGGCCGTTCCGGCAGCGGCAAATCGACGCTGGCCAACCTGATCCCGCGCTTCTACCACCACGCGCACGGGCAGATCCTGCTCGACGGCGTCGATGTCGAGGATTACACGCTGCGCAACCTGCGCCGGCACATCGCCCTGGTCACGCAGCAGGTCTCGCTGTTCAACGACACCATCGCCAACAACATCGCCTACGGCGACCTCGCCAGCCTGCCGCGCGAACGCATCGAACAGGCGGCGTGCGCCGCCAATGCCGCGGAATTCATCGAGCGCCTGCCGCAGGGCTACGACACCCTGGTCGGCGAGAACGGCGTGCTGCTCTCCGGCGGCCAGCGCCAGCGCCTGGCCATCGCCCGCGCCATCCTCAAGGATGCGCCGCTGCTGATCCTCGACGAGGCGACCTCGGCCCTCGACACTGAGTCCGAGCGCCACATCCAGGCGGCGCTGGAGAGCGCCACGCTCAACCGCACCACACTGGTCATCGCCCACCGCCTGTCGACCATCGAAAAGGCCGACCTGATCCTGGTCATGGACCAGGGGCGCATCGTCGAACGCGGCACGCATGCCGAACTGCTGCCGCAGAACGGCCCCTATGCCCGCCTGCACGCCATGCAGTTCGCCGAGGCGGACAGCGAGGCGGCGGTCGGCGAGGCGCTCCCGCCCACCGTATCGGCCGCCTGATGCGGCACCGGCGGGCGCGCCGGGCGGCGGCTATACTGAACGCCTCCCCTTCCTGCGTCCGCCGATGAAAGCCATCCTCCACCTGCTGCACCTCGCCGGCGTGATCGTCTGGCTCGGCGGCATGTTCTTCGCCCTGTTCTGCCTGCGCCCGGTCGCCGCCACGCAACTGCCGCCGCCGCAACGCCTGCCGCTGATGGCCGCGGTGCTCGGGCGCTTCTTCGTGGCCGTGCTGGTCGCCATCGTGGTAATCCTCGCTTCGGGCCTGGGCCTGATGCTGCCCGGCGGCATGGCCGCGGCGCCGGTGCACTGGCACCTGATGCTGGCCAACGGACTGCTGATGGCGCTCATCTTTGCCGTGATCTACCGGCATCACCACCCGCGCCTGCAGGCCGCCGTCACCGCCGCCGACTGGCCGGCTGCCGGTGCCGCGCTCAACGCCATCCGCCAACTGGTCGCGGTCAATCTCGCGCTGGGCGCGCTGACCGTCGCCACGGCTGTGCTCGGCGCCTACCTGTAGCCGGCACCCGAACGGTCGACACAAAAAAACAAGGCCGGGAATTCCCGGCCTTGTTCATTTGCAGCAGCGCGTTAGCGGCCTGCTCAGTCCTTCTTGTGCGTCGCCAGACGGGTCCAGGTGTCGACCACGGTATCCGGGTTCAGCGAGATGCTGCTGATGCCCTGATCCATCAGCCATTCGGCCAGATCCGGGTGGTCGGACGGGCCCTGGCCGCAGATGCCGATGTACTTGCCGGCCTTGTTGGCCGAGGCGATGGCCATGGCCAGCAGCATCTTGACGGCCGG
>DASUZG010000123.1:0-26458 GCA_036376995.1 Azonexus sp.
GTCGGCTATTCACCGGAACGCATCAACCCGGGCGACAAGGAACGCACACTTACCAGGATCGTCAAAGTGGTGTCCGGCGACACGCCACACACCCTGGCCACGGTCAAGGAAATCTATGGCAGCATCATTACTGCCGGCGTCTACCCGGCGTCCAGCATCAAGGTTGCCGAAGCTGCCAAGGTCATCGAGAATACCCAGCGCGACCTGAACATCGCGCTGATGAACGAACTGGCGATCATTTTCGACAGGATCGGGATCGATACGCTGGAAGTCCTGCAAGCCGCCGGCACCAAATGGAATTTCCTGCCCTTCCGTCCCGGTCTGGTCGGCGGCCATTGCATCGGTGTCGACCCCTATTACCTGACGCACAAGGCCCAGAAACTCGGTTACCACCCGGACGTCATTCTTGCCGGCCGGCGCATCAACGACGGCATGGGCAAGTTCGTCGCCGAGCAGACCATCAAGCAGATGGTGCGCAACGGCCACCCGGTCAAGGACTGCCCCATTATCGTGCTCGGCCTGACGTTCAAGGAGAACTGTCCAGATCTGCGCAACTCCCGCGTCATCGACGTGATCCGTGAACTGGAGTCTTATGGCGCCAAAGTTGTCGTTCATGATCCGGTGGCCGATGCCGGTGAAGCCCGGCACGAGTATGGCGTCGAGCTGGTTGCCTGGGACGATCTGCCGCGTTCGGCGGCCATTGTCGCCGCCGTCAATCACCAGGAATTCAAGAACCGGACAACAGCCGATTTCTTGTCTAAATTGAAGGACGATGGTGTTGTCACCGACGTCAAGAGCATGCTCGATCGGGCAGCGTTCGCCGACGCGGGCATTGATCTCTGGCGGTTGTAAGGAGGATTTATGCAACGTGCGGGCCACCATGCAGTTCATCCCCTGCCTTGGGTGCTGTGCACCCTGGCGTTGGCGGGTGCCTGCATACGGCCGGCCGTAGCCGATCCCACCCGGGCGGAAAAGGCGGCGGCACTACGCAACGAAGCTGCACAATACGAGCATGGCGATGGCGTGGCGCGTGACCCGCTTAAGGCCGTCCAACTGTATTGCGAAGCGTCCCGGCTCGGTGACATGACTGCCCAATACAACCTGGGCTGGATGTATGCCAATGGTCGTGGCATCGCCCGCGACGACGCGACGGCCGCCTGGTTCTTCACGATGGCCGCCAGACAGGGAGATGTGCTTGCCGAGCGGATGCTGCGCCAGGTCGGTCCGCCGCCGAGCAAGCCGCCGGAATGCCTGTTCGATGCCGATGGCCATGACATCGTCGCCCGGGCGATACCGGAGCATCGCAAGGTCATTGCCCTGGTGCTCAAACTGGCCCCGGAATATGGCGTCTATCCACGGCTGGCGATGGCAATCATTCGTGCCGAGTCGAACTTCAATCCGGAAGCGGTTTCACCCAAGAACGCGCAGGGCCTGATGCAGTTGATTCCGGAAACGGCCGAGCGCTTCAACGTGCGCAAGCCCTTCGATCCGGAGCAGAACATTCGCGGCGGCCTGGCCTATCTGCGCTGGCTGCTCGCCTATTTCAAAGGCGATGTCGCGCTGGTCGCCGCCGCCTACAATGCCGGCGAAGGGGCGGTAAACCGCTACGGCGGGATTCCGCCCTATCCCGAAACGCAAGGTTACGTGCAACGCATCCGCGAGATTTTCAAGCGTGAGGAGCATCCCTTCGACCCCGCGGTAACCGAGCCTTCGCCGGAACTGCCGAAAATCGCCGCGCGACGGTTGATGTGAGACGCCTCCGCCAATCCGCAGCATGGCTGCTGGCGCTCATGGCGGCATGGCCGTGCCTGGCGGGCGACTTGGCCGCCACCATCGTCCGGGTCAAGCCTTCGATTGTCGTCGTCGGCACCTATCAGAAAACGGCAAGCCCGCAATTCGCCATGCGGGGCACCGGCTTCGTGGTCGCTAGCGGCAACCTGGTCGCCACCAATTCTCATGTGATCCCCGAAGAAGCCGGGCCGGACGCACCGACCCTGGCGATCCGGACGCGCGGCGACGATGGCCAGGCGCAATTGCGTCCCGCCCGGATGATCAGCCGCGATCCCGATCGCGACTTGGCGATTCTGCGCTTCGACGGCCCGCCCTTGCCGGCGCTGTCGCTGAGCAACTCCGATGCCGTTCGCGAAGGTCAGATGATCGGGTTTACCGGCTTTCCCATCGGTGGCGCACTGGGGTTTTCGCCGGTCACGCATCGTGGCATGGTCGCATCGATCACTCCGATCACCCTGCCCGGCAACGCGGCGCGCCAGCTCAACGAGAAGGCGATCCGTCAGATCAAGCGCGGCACTTTCAACATTTTCCAGCTCGACGCCACCGCCTATCCCGGCAACAGCGGCAGCCCGGTATTCGATGCCGACAGCGGCGAAGTCGTCGGCATCATCAACATGGTATTCATCAAGGGCAGCAAGGAGTCGGCCTTGAGCCAGCCATCCGGCATCAGCTACGCGATTCCGGCCAATTACCTGAAACGCCTGCTGGACGAGCGCTGAATCGCCCCAACGGCATCGGAACGTTCAGGTTGCCCGGCTGGTGTTGCGAAACAGGCGCATGAACAGTTTGCGGCTCAGATGCGCCGTCAGCAGTGCGAACGGCATGCGCAGATAGTGGCCGCGCAGGTAAACCGCCAGTCTGGCAAGTGCCATCGCCCCATCGCTGCTCAACGGATGATCCGGCATCAGGGCACGCAGATAAACGGCATCGAGCCAGCGGACCGACAGGGCGCCAAGCCCGCTCGCTTTCTCGAGAGTTTCCAGCGTCGGACGCGGAATTTCCGTCCCGAGCAGCGCTACGGCATAACGGCATGCCAGGTACAATGGCAGTTCCAGGCCCAGGGTCCTCGCCCGCGCCACCAACTCCTCCCAAAAACCGGCGGATTTTGCGGAAAACTCGCCGAGCAGCGCATCCAGATCGAACAGATCGCGCAGGCCATTCTGCAACTCGCTCTCATGGAACAAGTGCGTCGCGCTATGAATGACCATGTCGGCCGGGCACAACACCCGGAAACGACTGCCGGGCAACGGCTGGCTGGCGGCCAGCAGCCGTCCGGCATCCGGCGAGCTGCGCGCCGTCAGCGGCAGGATGTTGTGGTGCAGGTCGACGACCGTTCCGCGCCCGCGATGGGTCATCGGCGGAATTTCGTGCATCCATTGCCGGTAATAGCGTTCGTCGTAGGCATCGTTATGCCCCGACGCCCAACCTTGCAGCATCAGGGCCGCCTCGGTCCGCGTCAATTCGGCGCGCGGGACGAGGATATCGACATCGCCGAACAGGCGGCCATTGGCAGCCACCAGGCCGGCGCAGGCATAAGCGGCCCCCTTTAGTAATACCACAGGAGCGTCCAGCGACTCGAAGGCCTTGGCGAGATGCCGGGTCTCCCATTCAATCGCCACTCGCTGATGCGTCGTCAGAACCTCCGCCGAATTCAGATGCATCTGCACCTGGACCGGCAGTTCATCAAAAAAACCGGCCTGGCGCACGCCGCCGGCCAGCCGACCGATAAGATTGGCCCGCCTGGCCACCCGCAGCAGGCTGTCCCAGCGTTTCAGGGACAATTCGCGCAAGCTCTGCGGATGCCTGATGGCATCGATCAGTTGGCGACCGGACACGGTACGGCCTGGACTAGGCATCATCGTCGGTCACCCGCCCGCCGTCGGCCAGCCAGTCGAATACCTCGAGGGCATCCTCCAGGCGACTGTAGGTGAAATCGTAGCAATCACACTGACTGACCAGGCGGCCGGCGGTTTCGAAGCCCGTCCGGCCCAATGGACTGTAATTGAAGGAATTCTGGGCAAAATGGATGAAGGTCCCGGCCTTGCCGCGTGGAACGAGCAGCGGCTCGGCGCCCGCGGCATAGCGCGGAAAGACGATCCAGCGCGGCTGTGCCGACTCCTGCATCCGGTCCACGCTATCGGCCGGCGGACGCAGATGCGTCACCCGGCCCTTGGCGGTATCGTAGGTTACCGGCCCCCAGACGCTGTCCGGAGCGAAATCGCGGATCAGGTCGATGGAGGCATTCTTGAGGTTGATCGGTCGCGCCAGTGCGTGGGCACGCGTCGCCCCGGGGTCGATCAGGCTAAGCTCGTCGGACAGGAGACGCCAACCCCTCAACGCCAGGGCGGCACACAGCGTACTCTTACCGGACCCGGGCGGGGCCGGAAGAATAACCGCCCCACCGTTGCGCTCGAGCGAGGCGGCATGAACGGTCAACCACTGATGGCAGGAGGCCGCAATCGACCAGTTGAGTCCCCATTCGAGAAAAGCCGGGGCCTGATCCCGCGGCAGGGGTTCGAACGGACGCTCGCCATCGATCAGGAATTCCGCCTGGCGCCTGAACCAGCGCCGCAGGTTGCGCGGCTGCCCCACCTGGACATGGAAATCCGCGAAATCAGGATCGATCAGACAGGGATGGTGGGCATAAAGGACATGAATCGAGCGCACGACGTCCGGCAGGGATGCCTGAATGCGCGACACCAGACTACCGGTTTGCAGGGCAAAGCGCCCATCGTCGAGTAGTGCGTCCAGTTCAGCCAGCGACAGTTCGCCAACCTGGCGCAAGCGATTGCTCAATTCATCTTCCCGATCGGCATCAATCCGCATGCACCGAGCCGTTCAACGCACACATGCACCAGCCCGATGATTTCGCCGTGCTCCTTGTCTGGCCATTGGGCACGAAGCACCCCTTCTATGGCGGCATTGATGGATTCATTGTTACGTGCCGCCAGAAAACCGGCACACGTCGCAGCATCCAGCGTATGGGTATTACCCGAAGCCTGATCGAAAACGGCACAGCCGTCCGTCCATTGATGAATGAGAAAGCGCTCCCCTAACTGCATCCTGCCTCATACACCATAAAGCATTCTTATCCGACGATGCCGTTGGTCTTCAAGTAATTGACGATATCCTCGGCATACCACTTGATTCCGGCCATGGGCTCGTAATAGCCCCGCGAGGCATATTCCTGCCAGATACCCACAATATCCTGTGCAGTCAGAACGCTGTCGGGAATCACGGCGCCATTACCGCCCATCTTGTTCAGATAGGCACCAATGACATGAAAATGTACCTGTCCCGGAGCATTGACCTGAAGCGCCTCGCCCAAGGTCATGCTGACCCAATGGCCATTGACCTTTTTCACGAACTTGGTCTTCAGGTATTCCCCGCCCTGGAGAAATATCTGGTGCATCGGCGTGCTGGGCGGAACGGAAGCCGGCCAGTGATAAGCACTGGAACCCAGGGTCTGTTGTGCTGAATAGTTGCCCGGCGACTCCGCCCGCAGGCATTCCCCATAATTGCCCTGCTGCGAGACGCTGGTATTCCGCGACAGCGAGCGCGACGGGGTAAAGCAGGTAACGCCAAGGGCTGGCTGGCTGACCAGTGTCAGAAGAAACGGGGTTGCGGCAGCCCCGGCACCGAGAAAGCGGCGACGATCATTACTTTCCCCGTTCTCGCTTCCAGGCTTCGGATCGGGCTTGGTATCTTGATCAGCCATGTTGTCCACCATCAGAAAAATTCAGTCATCAAGACATATGCAAAAATCGCACCAGACAACATCACCTCTTCAAGCTATTGATATGAAACAACATCCATCACAAAAAATACCCGAAAAGGGTTATCCGGGCAAAGACTGTAAAGAAATCCGACATCACTCTGCCCAATTACCCGCCATTCGGTACTGACCCGTCACTCCGGAAAAGCAAGCCAGACAAACATCGCTGGCACAATTCTCTCGCATGACATCGGTTATGAGTATGCCTATGCGTGGGATGCGATACAAGCTCCCGTTACTCTCAGAAAACGCTGCCCGGAACGCCGCAGCAAGCCACCACGGCCTGCGGTTCACTCAAGCAGCCAGCGCTGCAGGTGTACGACCGAATAGGCGATCAGCAACGTGCCGTGCAGCACAATGCTCACTCACAGCGGCACAGCGACAACACTGGCGACGAACACACCACCGAGCGCGCCCCAGGGCGACAAATCGGCAACGTAGAGGCGCATGGCGGCAAACGTCGCCGTCATCCCTTCTGCATCCGAAGGATGCGTAGCGTTTCCAGAAGATCGCCATGCCGACGAGGACGAGCAGAAGGATGAGAAACAACAGCAAACGGGACCGCATGCGGAATTTCGGATCAGCTGTCGAAACCGAGCGGATTGGCCGACTGCCAGCGCCAGGTGTCGGCACACATGGCGGCTAGGTCCCGCTCGGCGCTCCAGTCAAGCAATGTCCGGGCGCGTTGCGGATCGGCATAACAGGCAGCCACATCACCGGCACGTCGCCCGACGATACGATAAGGCACAGCCCGGCCGCTAGCCTGCTCGAAGGCCGCCACCACTTCAAGCACGCTGTAGCCGCGGCCGGTACCGAGATTGATCGGAATCACGCCAGGCAACTGATCGAGGCGGTTCAGCGCTGCCAGATGTCCGCGCGCCAAATCAACGACATGAATGTAGTCGCGCACGCCGGTACCGTCCGGCGTCGGATAGTCGCCGCCAAAGACGCTAAGTTCGCTACGCCGGCCGACGGCGACCTGCGACACATACGGCATCAGATTGTTGGGAATGCCGCGCGGACCCTCGCCGATCAGGCCGCTGGCATGGGCCCCGACCGGATTGAAGTAGCGCAACAACGCCACCCGCCAGCGCGGATCGGCCTGTCCGATATCGCGCAGCATGTCCTCGATGATCAGCTTGCTGCGGCCGTAGGGATTGGTCGCCTGCAACGGGAAGCTCTCGTCGATCGGCACCGCATGCGGATCGCCGTAGACCGTCGCCGACGAGCTGAACACCAGTTGGAAGACACCGGCAGCGGCCATGGCCTCGAACAGGCACGCCGACCCGGCGACGTTGTTGTCGTAGTAACGCAGCGGCTGCTCGACCGATTCGCCGACCGCCTTCAGGCCGGCAAAATGGACGACTGCCTGTAGCGGATGCGTGGCGAACAGCTGGCCGAGAAGTTTCCGATCGCGGATGTCGCCTTCGACCAGTTGCGGGCGGCGACCGCTGATGCGCTCGATGCGTTCGAGCACCTTGGGTGAACTGTTGGAAAAATTGTCGAGAATCAGCAGCTCGTGCCCGGCCGCCAGCAATTCGACGACCGTATGCGAACCGATATAGCCTGCGCCGCCGGTGACCAGAATCATGCTTTTCCCCGCGTGGTGGTAGTTCCGGCAACGTGTGCCGAGATGATCAATGGCTTCATTCTGCCTGATTCAAATGCTGAACAGAACCTCGATGGCATACATGCCCGAGGTCCGGCGCGAAGCCTGCTGGCGCGCCCGGAGGGACTCGAACCCCCGACCTGCTGCTTAGAAGGCAGCTGCTCTATCCAGTTGAGCTACGGGCGCGTGAGGGTGATGCGAAGAGAGGGAAAAATTGGTCGGGGCGGTGGGATTCGAACTCACGACCCTCTGCTCCCAAAGCAGATGCGCTACCAGACTGCGCTACGCCCCGACGCGGGAGAGCGCATTCTAGCATCAGGCGGAAACCCGCACCAGATCAAGACCCTATCGGGACAAAACAAACATTCCTTGCCTCAGCAACGCCTTTCTGATATTTAATCGCCTTTTTCGTCACCAGGACGCTCTAGGAAAATGGCTGAAGAATTGCTCCACAAACATTTCGCACCGTACGAACCCAAACCGGGTGAGGACTACATGAGTGCGAAGCAACTCGCGCATTTCCGCAAGATTCTCGAAGCGCTCAAGAAAGAGCTGAGCGAGGATATCGACCGCACCGTGCACACGATGCAGGACGAGGCCACGGTCTTTGCCGACCCCAATGACCGTGCCAGCCAGGAAACCGATATCGCCATCGAACTGCGCAACCGCGACCGCGAACGCAAGCTGATCAAAAAGATCGACGAAACGCTGAGCAGCATCGAAAGCGGCGACTACGGCTTCTGCTCCAAGTGCGGCGTCGAAATAGGCATCAAGCGCCTGGAAGCCCGCCCGACCGCAACGCTGTGCATTGACTGCAAGACGCTGGACGAACTCAAAGAAAAACAGATGGCCAAGTAATGGCCCCCCGGCTCCGCGCCGCGCTCTGGCTTCCACCGGATCGGCACAGCGGAGCAACGCATGGTCGCCCAGGCAATTCACTTTGCCGGGCCACCAAAAACAAAGGGCACCTCGCGGTGCCCTTTGTGCTTTCCGGTTGTCCCGGCGATTACTGCTGCTGCTCCTGCTGAGCGACCGGCGCGATCACCGTACCCTCTTCGGCCGCAGCGGCCTTCATCGACAGCTTGACGCGGCCGCGGTCGTCGGTCTCCAGAACCTTGACGCGCACGACCTGGCCTTCCTTGACGTAGTCTTCGACCTTGTTCACGCGCTCCTGAGCGATCTGAGAGATGTGCAGCAGACCATCCTTGCCCGGCAGCACCGAAACGATGGCACCGAAGTCGAGGATCTTCAGCACGGTGCCTTCGTAGATCTTGCCGATCTCGACTTCCGCGGTGATCGCATCGATGCGCGAACGGGCAGCGGCGGCGGCCTCGCCCGAGGTAGCGGCGATGGTGATCGTGCCGTCGTCCTGGATGTCGATGGTGGTGCCGGTTTCCTCGGTCAGCGCGCGGATCACGGCGCCGCCCTTGCCGATCACGTCGCGGATCTTTTCCGGATTGATCTTGAAGGTGTAGAGGCGCGGCGCGTAGGCCGACATCTCTTCACGCGGACCAGCAGCCGATTCCTGCATCAGACCGAGGATATGAATACGGGCGTCCTTGGCCTGGGCCAGCGCGACCTGCATGATTTCCTTGGTAATGCCCTGGATCTTAATGTCCATCTGCAGCGCGGTGATACCGGTCGTCGAGCCGGCAACCTTGAAGTCCATGTCGCCCAGGTGATCTTCGTCGCCGAGGATATCGGTCAGCACCGCAAAACGGTTGCCGTCCTTGATCAGGCCCATGGCGATGCCGGCGACGTGCGCCTTCAGCGGCACGCCGGCGTCCAACAGCGCCAGACAGCCACCGCAGACAGACGCCATCGACGAGGAGCCGTTCGATTCGGTGATTTCCGAAACGAGGCGCATCGAGTAGGAGAAGTCTTCCGGCTTCGGCAGCACGGCCAGCAGCGCGCGCTTGGCCAGACGGCCGTGACCGATTTCGCGACGCTTCGGCGTGCCGACGCGGCCGCATTCGCCAGTGGCGTACGGAGGCATGTTGTAGTGCAGCATGAAGCGGTCGCGGTATTCGCCGGCCAGCGCGTCGATGATCTGCTCGTCACGGTTGGTGCCCAGCGTGGCGACGGCCAGGGCCTGGGTTTCGCCGCGGGTGAACAGGGCCGAGCCATGAGTGCGCGGCAGAACGCCGGAACGCATCACGATCGGACGCACGGTGCGGGTGTCGCGGCCGTCGATACGCGGGGCGCCCGACAGGATGCGACCACGGACGATGGCGGCTTCGAGCTCGAAGAACAGGTTGCCGACGGTGTTCTCGTCCGGCGCGCCTTCTTCACCGGTGCACAGGGCGGCGACTGCTTCACCACGGATGACCTTGACGGCCTGGCTGCGCGTCTGCTTGACGGTGATGTTGTAGGCCTCTTCGAGCTTGGCGCCGACCAGGTCCTTCAGGCGGGCGACCAGAGCCTCGTCCTTGGCCGGGGCTTGCCAGTCCCATTCCGGCTTGCCGGCTTCCTCGACCAGTTCATTGATGGCGTTGATCGCCTTCTGCATTTCGGTGTGACCGAAGACGACGGCGCCGAGCATGATTTCCTCGGACAGTTCCTGGGCTTCGGATTCGACCATCAGCACGGCCGATTCGGTACCGGCGACGACGAGGTCGAGCTGGGTTTCCTTGAGCTGGCTCAGGGTCGGGCACAGCACGTACTGGCCGTTGATGTAGCCGACGCGTGCGGCACCGATCGGGCCGTTGAACGGCACGCCGGAGATAGCCAGGGCGGCCGAAGCACCGATCAGGGCCGGGATGTCGGAGTCGACTTCCGGGTTCAGCGACATGACGGTCGCGATGACCTGGACTTCGTTATAGAAACCGTCCGGGAACAGCGGGCGGATCGGACGGTCGATCAGGCGGGAGGTCAGCGTTTCCTTTTCGGAAGGACGGCCTTCGCGCTTGAAGAAGCCACCGGGGATACGGCCGGCAGCGTAGACTTTTTCCTGGTAATCGACGGTCAGCGGGAAGAAATCCTGACCCGGCTTGGCATTCTTGGCGGCCACGACAGTGACCAGCACCACGGTTTCCTCCATGGACACGAGGACGGCACCGCCGGCCTGGCGGGCGATTTCGCCGGTTTCGATGGTGACTTGATGGTCGCCATAGGCGAAGGTCTTTTTCACGACGTTAAACATATTTTCCTTTCACTCTCATCACAATTAACAACAATAGAACAACAATAACAACAACTTACAACGACAACAAAACCAGGGAACAATAAACAAAAAAGCGGCCGGGAAATTTCCGGGCCGCTTTTTGATGCCTTCGTCCGCTTACTTGCGCAGACCGAGCTTGGTGATCAGGGTACGGTAAGAATCGATGTTCTTGCCCTTGAGGTAATCCAGCAGCTTGCGACGCTGCGACACCAGACGGAGCAGACCACGGCGGGAGTGGTGATCCTTCTTGTGTTCCTTGAAGTGCGGCGTCAGATCGTTGATGCGGGCGGTCAGCAGAGCGATCTGCACTTCCGGCGAACCGGTGTCGCCCTTGGCACGTTGATATTCGGCGACGATGCCAGCCTTGATTTCGGTGGTGAATGCCATTTCAAAACCCTCTTTCATGGAAACGACGTCGCCCCGGTTTGATAGAGCGAACGCCAAGTTGATGTGAATTTTCCCGTTGGCGACGGAAAGCGCAGGATTATACCTACTTACGCCGACAATTGCACCAGGCGTTTCGGCCACAGGCGGCCGTCGGCCGCCGGCTCGCCAACACCGATCAGGCGCCCCTCGGCATAGACGCGGATTTTCCCGCCCAGCCCGGCCGGCAGGTCGACCGGATTGCCGTGACTGAAACGGTCAGCCGCCTCACCCGCCAGTTCGACGACCGGCAGCGATTGCAGCAAGGCATCGACCGGCTGCAGCCGCTCCATCCGTCCCGCCTCGTCCAGCGCCTCAAGTTCGGCCAGCGTAATCGCCCCGGTCAACGTGAGATCACCGACCACGGTCCGCCGCAAGGCCGTCAGATGCGCCCCACAGCCGAGCACCCGGCCGAGATCGGCAGCCAGCACACGAATGTAGGTGCCCTTGCTGCAACGTACCCGCAGGATCAGTGCATCGCCGGCGAAATCGAGCAATTCGAGATCATGAATGGTCACGGCGCGCGGTGCGCGCTCGACTTCGATGCCCTTGCGCGCCAGTTCGTAGAGCGGCCGGCCATTGCGCTTGAGCGCCGAATGCATCGGCGGGATCTGCTCGATGGCGCCAGTGAATTGCGGCAACGCCTGGAGAATCATCGCTTCATCGACCGCCACCGGAGCGGTGGCCACGACCTGCCCCTCGGCATCGCCCGTATCGGTCGTCACGCCCAGCTTGACGACGGCCTCGTAGGTCTTGTCGGCATCGAGCAGGTCGGCGGAGAACTTGGTCGCTTCACCGAAGCACAGTGGCAGCAAACCGGTCGCAGCCGGATCCAGGGTACCGGTATGGCCGCCCTTAGCCGCCGAAAACAGGCGCCGCGCCTTCTGCAGGGCATCGTTGGAGGTCAGCCCGAGCGGTTTGTCGAGCAGCAATACGCCATCGACCCGTTGCCAGGTCCGTTTCACTTGCATGCGCCGCTCAGTCTTCCGGCGTCTGGTCGCTGAGCGCCTTGGCCTGGTCGATCAGCGCCGACATGCTGGCGCCGCGCTCGATGGAGTTGTCGTAGATGAAATGCAACTCGGGCAGCGTGTGGATGTGAATCCGCCGGCCCAGTTCGCGACGCAGAAAACCGGCGGCGCGCTTCAGCCCCTGCTCCACTTCGGCCAGATGCTCGTCGTTGAGCGTGGCGAAGAAAACCTTGGCATGGGCATAGTCCGGGGTCAGCTCGACGGCCGTCAGGCTGATCATGCCGACCCGCGGATCCTTCAGTTCGGTACGAATCAGATCGGCCAGGTCGCGGCGCACTTGCTCCGCGACCCGGTCGCTACGCTGGAATGACTTCTTCTTCATTACAGCGTGCGGGCCACTTCCTGGATTTCGTACACTTCGAGCTGGTCGCCTTCCTGGATGTCGTTGTTACCACGCAGCGACAGACCGCACTCGAAGTTCGAACGCACTTCCTTGACGTCGTCCTTGAAGCGCTTGAGCGAGTCGAGTTCGCCATCCCACTGCACGACGTTGTTGCGCAGCAGGCGGACGCGCGACGAGCGCTTGACGATACCTTCCAGCACGTAGCAGCCGGCAATGGCGCCGACCTTGGAAACGTGGAAGACCTGACGAATCTCGACCATGCCGGTGATCTGCTCGCGCTTCTCCGGCGCCAACATGCCCGACAGCGCCGACTTGACTTCATCGACCGCGTCGTAAATCACGTTGTAGTAACGGATATCGACACCGAAGGTCTCGGCCAGCTTGCGCGCACCAGCATCGGCCCGGATGTTGAAGCCGATGATGACGGCACCCGAAGCTTGCGCCAGGTTGACGTCGGATTCGCTGATCGCGCCGACCGCACCGTGGATGATCTGGACGCGCACTTCCTCGTTGGACAGCTTGGCCAGCGTCTGCACCAGCGCTTCCTGCGAACCTTGCACGTCGGCCTTGACGATCAGCGGCAGGGTCTTGACCTCGCCCTCTTCCATCTGCTGGAACATGTTTTCCAGCTTGGCCGCCTGCTGCTTGGCGAGCTTCACGTCGCGGAACTTGCCCTGGCGGAACAGCGCGATTTCGCGCGCCTTCTTCTCGTCGGCCAGCACGATGGCTTCTTCGCCGGCCGCCGGCACGTCCGACAGGCCGAGAATCTCGACCGGAATCGACGGTCCCGCTTCGTTGATCGGCTTGCCGTTCTCGTCGAGCATGGCACGGACGCGGCCGAAGACCTGGCCGGCCAGCACGACGTCGCCGCGCTTCAGGGTACCGGAAGTGACCAGCATGGTGGCCACGGCGCCACGGCCCTTGTCGAGGCGGGCTTCGATGATCAGACCCTTGGCCGGCGCTTCCTTCTGCGCCGTCAACTCGAGAATTTCGGCCTGCAGCAGCACCTGCTCCAGCAGTTCGTCGATGCCGGTGCCCTTCTTGGCCGACACCGGGCAGAACGGCGAATCGCCGCCGTACTCTTCCGGAATGACGCCTTCGGCGACCAGTTCCTGCTTGACGCGGTCCGGATTGGAATCCGGCTTGTCGATCTTGTTGACCGCCACGACCAGCGGCACGCCGGCGGCCTTGGCATGGTGGATGGCTTCCTTGGTCTGCGGCATCACGCCGTCGTCGGCGGCGACCACCAGGATGACGATGTCGGTAGCCTTGGCACCGCGCGCCCGCATGGCCGTGAAGGCCTCGTGACCCGGGGTATCGAGGAAGGTGATCATGCCGCGTTCGGTTTCGACGTGGTAGGCACCGATGTGCTGGGTAATGCCGCCGGCTTCGCCAGCCGCCACCTTGGCGCGGCGGATGTAGTCGAGCAGCGAGGTCTTGCCGTGGTCGACGTGGCCCATGACGGTGACCACCGGCGCCCGCGGCTCGAGCGGCACGTCCTTGTGCTCGGCACTTTCCTCGAGGAAAGCATCGGGATCGTCGAGCTTGGCGGCGAACGCCTTGTGGCCCATTTCCTCGACCACGATCATGGCCGTTTCCTGGTCCAGCACCTGGTTGATGGTGACCATCGAACCCATCTTCATCATGACCTTGATCACTTCGATGGCCTTGACCGCCATCTTGTGTGCCAGGTCGGAGACCGAGATGGTTTCCGGCACATGCACTTCGCGAATGATGACTTCGGTCGGCGCCTGGAAGCTGCCCTGGCCGTCGTCATTGCCGTGGCCATGTTTCCTGTGACCACCGCGGCCGCTCTTCCACGAGGAACCGGTATCGGCCGAGCGGGTCTTGATGCCCGGCTTCTTCTTGCCTTCGTCGCGGGCGTTGCCGCCCTTCTTGGCATCCTTGCCCGGGGCGTCCGGACGCTTGTGCAGCGTCCCCTTCTCACCCGGCGCATCCTGCGCCTTGGCCTGGGCAGCGGCCTGCTGCTTGGCCTGCTCGGCAAGCTTGGCGGCGGCAGCCGCGGCTTCGGCCTGCTGGCGCATCTGAGCCAGCTGGACTTCGCGGGCCTGCTTCTCGCGCAGTTCGCGCTCCTGGATTTCGCGCAGGCGGCTGGAACGGCGCGCCTCTTCTTCGCGGACCCGCAGTTCCTTCTCACCGATGATGGCGGCCCGGTCGAGTACCGGTGCCGGCTTGACCGGCGCCGACTCGGCCACTTCGGCCACGGCTTCGACGACCGGTTCCGGCGTCGGCTCGACGATCAGCTCGGGTTCCACTTCGATCACCGGTTCCGGCTCGACCACCGGCACTTCGACGACCGGCTCGGGAATTTCGACGACCGGCGCCAGTTCCTCGACTACTTCGGCTTCCGGCAGTTGGTCGGCGACATCGCGCTTGACCAGCACGCGCTTCTTGCGCACCTCGACCTGAACGGTCCGGGCGCGACCATGCGAATCGGTCGCCTTGATTTCAGACGTCTGCTTGCGGGTCAGGGTGATCTTGGTCTTCGACTCGTCGCCGTGGGAACGGCGCAGATAGTCGAGCAACCGGGTCTTGTCCTGGTCGGTCAGCGAATCGTTGGACCCCTGCTTGGCCACACCAGCCTTGCCCAATTGCTCGAGCAGGGCCGCGACCGGCATTTTCAGTTCAACGGCAAATTGCGAAACAGTTGTTGCGGACATGCTTCCTACCTCCCGCTCACTCGAACCAGTGAGCCCGTGCCTTGAGAATGAGTTCCTTGGCACGCTCTTCGTCGATGCCGGTCATTTCCGTGAGTTCATCCACCGCCAGTTCAGCGAGGTCGTCACGGGTCTTGACGTCGTGTTCGGCCAGCTTGGCGGCCAGTTCCTTGGTCATGCCCTCGAGGCCGATCAGGTCCTCGGAGACGCTTTCCAGCTTCTCCTCGGTGGCGATGGCTTCGGTCAGCAGGACGTTGCGTGCGCGGTTGCGCAGCTCGTTGACGATGTCTTCGTCGAGCCCTTCGATCTCGAGCATTTCGGCCAGCGGCACGTAGGCCACCTCCTCCAGCGTCGAGAAACCTTCCTCGATCAGCAGGTCGGCCAGTTCCTCGTCGATGTCGAGCTTTTCCATGAAGGTGACGCGGGTCACCGCGTACTCGGCTTCGGAGCGCTTGGCCGACTCGTCCTGGGTCATCAGGTTGATGGTCCAGCCGGTCAGTTCGGACGCCAGGCGCACGTTCTGGCCGCTGCGGCCGATGGCGATGGCCAGGTTGTCCTCGTCGACGACGACGTCCATGACGTGCTTTTCCTCATCGACGACGATGGAGGACACTTCAGCCGGCGACAGCGCACCGATCACGAACTGGGCCGGATCGGCAGACCACAGCACGATGTCGATGTTCTCGCCGCCGATCTCGTTGCGCACGGCGGTGACGCGCGAGCCGCGCAGGCCGACGCAGGTGCCGATCGGATCGACACGCGGATCGTTGGACTTGACGGCGATCTTGGCGCGCAGGCCGGGGTCGCGGGCACAGGCCTTCAACTCCATCAGCTCGTCAGTGATTTCCGGCACTTCCAGGTCGAACAGCTTGATCACGAATTCCGGCGCGGTACGCGACAGGATGATCTGCGGGCCGCGGGCATTGCGGTCGATGCGCAGCAGGTAGGCGCGGATGCGGTCACCAACGCGCAGGTTTTCCTTGGGGATCATCTGGTCGCGCGGCAGCAGGGCTTCAATCTTGCCGGCCTCGACGATGGCGTTGCCGCGCTCCATGCGCTTGATGGTGCCGGAGACGACGTGTTCCTTGCGCTCCAGGAAGTCGGCCAGGATCTGCTCGCGCTCGGCGTCGCGGATCTTCTGCAGGATCACCTGCTTGGCGGCCTGGGCACCGATACGGCCGAAATCGATCGGCTCCAGCGGCTCTTCCAGCGAATCGCCGGCTTCGACCTCGGGGTCGTCCTTCTGGGCGTCCGACAGCGGAATTTCGAGAAACTCGTTGACGTACTCGTTGTCCGGCACCACCTGCCAGCGACGGAAGGATTCGTAGTTACCGGTGTTGCGATCGATGGAGACGCGCACATCGGCCTCGTCGTGGATGCGCTTCTTGGTCGCGGACGCGAGCGCCATTTCAAGGGCACCGAAAACGATTTCCTTGCTGACGTTCTTTTCGCGGGCCAGAGCATCGACCAGCAGCAAAATTTCACGGCTCATGGGCTAAAACCTCCTAGTCCTTCAGTCGAAACGAGGCACCAGACGTGCCTTCTCGATATTGGTGAATTCCAGTTCCACATCATCTTTTTCCAGGCGCAGGCCGACCTTGCCATCCTTGCAGCCAAGCAGTTCGCCCTGGAAATTACGGCGCCCCCCCTGCGGAATGCGGATCTTGATCTGGATATCCTGGCCGGCGAATCGCGCGAAATCCTCGGCCTTCTTGACGACGCGATCGAGCCCCGGCGAGGAGATCTCCAACCGGTCAAAATCGACGTTATCGACTTCGAAAACGCGCGTCAGCTGGTTGGAGACGCGGGCGCAGTCCTCGACATCGACGCCGCTATCCTTGGCCGGCGCATCGATGAAGACGCGAATGGTGCGGCCGCGCGGCGACATCTCGATGTCGACCAACTCATATCCCAGACCGCTCACGGTCGTTTCGATCAGCGTGTTTAAATCCATGACCACAAATAAAAAATGGGCGAAACGCCCACCTTAAGAAAAAAGATGCCCCGCCAAAAAACGACGGGAGAAACAAACCCGTGAATTATAACGAGTTTACTCCTCCCGGTAAATGAATGCGGCGGACTATTTATGCGTTTTCGTGCGATCCCGGCTCGCTTCGCGCCATTTTGTCCAGCTCGCGCAGCAGCGCCTTGACCTCGACTTCCGACAATTCATGCACCCGCCCCCGCTTCAGTTGCGGCGGCAGCGCGAACGGGCCGTAGCGCACGCGGATCAGGCGGCTGACCGTGCAGCCGACCGCCTCGAACATGCGCCGCACCTCGCGGTTGCGCCCCTCGAACAGGCTGACGCGGTACCAGCGGTTGGCGCCTTCGCCTCCGGCATCGACCAGGCTGGAGAAGTTGGCCGGTCCGTCTTCGAGTTCGATGCCCTTGAGCAGTTGCTGCTGCGCTTCCAGCGTCAGTTCGCCGAGCACACGCACGGCATATTCGCGGACCAGTTGCGAGCTCGGGTGCATCAGGCGGTTGGCCAGATCGCCGGAGGTGGTAAACAGCAACAGGCCCGAGGTATTGAAGTCGAGCCGGCCGACGACGATCCAGCGGCCGCCGCGCATGCGCGGCAAGGCGGCGAACACCGACGGGCGGCCGTCCGGGTCGTCGCGCGAGACGATCTCGCCTTCCGGCTTGTGGTACATCAGCACGCGCGGCGGCCGGGCGCTGCCGGTAAAGCGGATGTTGATCAGCCGCCCGCCGATCTTGACCTTGTCGGTCGGCACCACGGACTGGCCAATGGTGGCGACTTCGCCATTGACGCTGACCTTGCCGGCGGCGATCCACTCTTCCATCTCGCGGCGCGAGCCGACGCCAGCCTGGGCCAGCACCTTCTGCAGGCGTTCCGGCTTGGCTTCGACCAGGAGTTTGCCGTTGCGGCCGACGTTGCCGCGATTGGCGCGGCCGGTCGGGGCGATGCCCTGGCGGCGGCGCGGCGCCGGCTTGGCTTCGCCTTCGGCCGGCGGCAGTTCCGGCGCCTGGCGTTCCCGGCCACGGCCGCCGGCGGCGGCCGACACGGCCTCGGCGCGCACCTGCGGCGAGCGGAACGGGCTGCGTTTATTGGTTTTCATGATTGAGCTCCAGTGTCTGACTGATCTGTTCGAGCGGCGGCAGCTCGCTGAGGCTGCGCAACCCGAGATCGTCGAGAAATTGCTTGGTGGTGGCCAGCAGTGCCGGCCGGCCCGGAGTATCGCGATGGCCGACGATGTCGATCCAGCCGCGCTCCTCCAGGGTGCGAATAACGTTGGCGTTGACCACGACGCCGCGGATTTCCTCGATATCGCCGCGCGTGACGGGCTGACGGTAGGCGATGATGGCCAGGGTTTCGAGCATGGCCCGCGAATACTTCGGCGGCTTTTCCGGATTCAGGCGATCCAGGTAAGGCAGATATTCGGCCCGGGTCCGGAAGCGCCAACCGGAGGCCAGCTGGACCAGTTCGGCCGGCCGCTCCGCCCACTCCTCGCGCAGTTCGTCGAGCAGCTTGCGCACGGTGTCGGAAGACAGTTCGTCGTCGAACATCTTCCTCATGTCGTGCGGCGTCATCGGCTCGCGCGCAGCAAGCAGCGCCGCTTCAAGAATCTTCTTGGCCTGGCTCGGTTCCACCGCTGTGCACCCGGACGTAAATGGGTTGAAAGGCTTCGCTCTGCGTGATTTCGATCAGCTTCTCGCGGGCCAGTTCGAGCATCGCGAGAAAATGCACGACCAGCCCGGGCACGCCCATCTCGGCCGCGAACAGCGTTTCGAACTGGACGAAGCCGCCGCGCTCCTGCAACACGCGCAGGATGATGCCCATGTGCTCGCGCACCGACAACTCCTCGCGCCCAATCTTGTGATGCTTCTTCAGGCCGGCCTGGCGGATGATCGCCATCCAGGCAGCCTTCAGGTCGTCGACCGAAACTTCCGGCAGGCGCACGTACAGCGACTTCTCGACCAGCGTCTCGACCCAGAAGAACTCGCGCCCGGCCTGCGGCTGCTCATTGAGCCGCTGGCCGGCCAGCTTCATCTGCTCGTATTCCATCAGCCGGCGCACCAGTTCCGCACGCGGATCCTCGGCCTCATCGCCCTCGCCCAGCTTCGGGCGCGGCAGCAGCATGCGCGACTTGATCTCGATCAGCATCGCCGCCATCACCAGATAGTCGGCCGCCAGTTCCAGGTTACTGGCCCGCATGCTCTCGACGTAGTCGAGATACTGGCGGGTCAGCGGCGCCATCGGAATGTCGAGGATATCGACGTTGGCCTTGCGGATCAGGTACAGCAGCAGGTCGAGCGGGCCTTCGAAGGCATCCAGCATTACCGCCAGCGCATCCGGCGGAATGTACAGATCCTGCGGCAGCTGCTCCAGCGGCCGGCCGTAGATCAGGGCGACCGGCTCGAACAGCGTCGCCTGCGGGGTGTCGACCGCCGTGTTCATGGCCGGCGACGACCGCCTGCAACGAGGATCCGGAGCACCGGCGGCATCAGTGGTATTCCAGCCCCATCGCCTCGCGGACGTCGCGCATGGTCTCGCGCGCCAGTTCGCGGGCCTTCTCGCAGCCGTCGGCAATGATGTTCTTGACCAGCGTCGGATCGTCAAGATAGACCTGCGCGCGCTCGCGCATCGGCGCCTGCTCGCGCAGGATGCCTTCGATCACCGGCTGCTTGCACTCGATGCAGCCGATACCGGCGCTGCGGCAGCCCTGCTGCACCCACTCCTTGCAGGCGTCGTCGGAATAGACCTGGTGCAGCTGCCACACCGGGCACTTGGTCGGCTCGCCCGGATCGTGGCGGCGCACGCGGGCCGGATCGGTCGGCATGCTCTTGACCTTCTTGGCCACCGATTCCTCGGATTCGCGCAGCGTGATGGTGTTGCCGTAGGACTTCGACATCTTCTGGCCGTCGAGACCGGGCATCTTCGATTCCGGCGTCAGCAGGTAGCCCGGCTCGACCAGGATCATCTTGCCGGTGCCTTCGAGATAGCCGAACAGGCGCTCGCGGTCGACCACCGACAGGTGCTGGATTTCATTCAACACGGCCTTGGCCTGCTCGACCGCCTCCTTGTCGCCATCCTGCTGGAAGCGCACGCGCAGCTCCTCGTAGAGGCGCGCCTTCTTGCTGCCCAGCTTCTTGACCGCCTCGCGGGCCTTGTCCTCGAAGCCAGGTTCGCGGCCGTACATGTGGTTGAAGCGCCGGGCCAGCTCGCGGGTGAATTCGACGTGCGGAATCTGGTCCTCGCCGACCGGCACCTTGTCGGCGCGGTAGATCAGGATGTCGGCGCTCATCAGCAGCGGATAGCCGAGGAAGCCGTAAGTGGTCAGGTCCTTGCCGGCCAGCTTTTCCTGCTGGTCCTTGTAGGTCGGCACGCGTTCGAGCCAGCCGAGCGGCGTCATCATCGACATCAAGAGATGCAGTTCGGCGTGCTCCGGCACACGCGACTGAATGAACAGCGTCGCCTGGTTGGGATCGACGCCAGCCGCCAGCCAGTCGATGATCATGTCCCAGGAAGCCTTCTCGATACCTTGCGGATCGTCGTAATGGGTGGTCAGGGCGTGCCAGTCGGCAACGAAGAACAGGCAGGGATATTCATGCTGGAGCTTGACCCAGTTCTTGAGCACCCCGTGGTAATGGCCGAGGTGGAGGGCGCCGGTCGGGCGCATGCCGGAAAGGACACGTTCTGCGTACATGGTGGTTGTCAGTAGAGACCGAAAATGGATTCAATGGCGCGCGCCGATAAGCCGACCAGCGGGTTCATGACGTCGCCGAGAATGCCGGTGAACAGCAGCACCAGCAAAATGGGAAAGCCCCACGGTTCGAGCCGGGCGAACTGCCATGCCAGGCGGTGCGGCAGCAGGCTGACGGCGACGCGGCCGCCGTCGAGCGGCGGCAGCGGCAACAGGTTGAGCACCATCAGCACGCAATTGACGATGATGCCGATCTTGCTCATTTCGGAGAGCGGCACGGTGAAATCGTTGACCGGCAACAGCCAGGCCAGCTTGAGCATGAAGGCCCAGCAGAAGGCCATGAACAGGTTGGCGCCGGGGCCGGCCAGGGCGACCCACAGCATGTCGCGCTTCGGGTTGCGCAGGCGGCTGAAATCGACCGGCACCGGCTTGGCGTAGCCGAACAGGAACGTGCCGCCGGAAAACAGCAGGATCGCCGCCGGAATCAGGATGGTGCCGATCGGATCGATGTGGCGGATCGGGTTGAGGCTGATGCGCCCCATCTGCCAGGCGGTCGGATCGCCGAAATGGCGCGCCGCGTAGCCGTGCGCCGCCTCGTGCAGGGTGATCGCGAAAATCACCGGCAGCGCGGCGATGGCGATGGTCTGGATCAAGCTCTCGAGCATCGTCTCAGTCCAGTCCGAACGGGTCGAGCGGGCCGCGGCCGGCGCGGACCAGTTCCGGCGCCCGGCCGGTCAGGTCGATGATGGTGGTCGGCTCAGTGCCGCAATGGCCGGCGTCGAGGATCAGTTCAAGGTGATCGTCGAGGCGATCCTGGATTTCCCAACCCTCGGTCAGCGGATCGTCATCGCCCGGCAACTGCAGCGTGGTGGTCAGCAGCGGCTCCCCCAGTTCCTCAAGCAGCGCCAGCGCCACCGGATGATCCGGCACGCGCAGGCCGATGGTCTTGCGCTTCGGATGCAGCACGCGCCGCGGCAATTCCTTGGTGCCTTCGAGGATGAAGGTGTAGCTGCCCGGCGTGGTGGCCTTCAACAGCCGGTACTGGGCGTTGTCGACGCGGGCGAAATGGGCGATTTCGGAGAGGTCGCGGACCATCAGCGTCAGGTGGTGGCGATCGTCGATCTGGCGGATCTGGCGGATGCGGTCCATCGCCTCCTTGTCGCCCAGATGGCAGCCCAGCGCATAGCAGGAATCGGTCGGCAACGCGACCACGCCGCCGTCGCGGATGAATTCGGCGGCCTGGACGAGCAGGCGCGGCTGCGGCGAATCCGGATGGATATTAACGACGCGGGCCATGGCTTAAGCGAGCAGGCGCCAGACCGGCTTCAGGTCTTCCGGCAGTTGCGGCAGTTTGCCGAGATCGACATAGCTCTCGGCCGGACCGTGAAAATCCGAGCCACGCGACGCGTGGAAGGCATAGCTGCGGGCCAGGCGGGCGAAGTGCAGCACATGGTCGGGCGAATGGCTGCCGCAGGTGACTTCAAGGCCCTGCCCGCCGAGATCCTTGAAATCATCGAGGAACTTGCGCTGGTCTCCGCCGGACATTTTGTAGCGCCCCGGATGGGCGACCACGGCAACGCCGCCAGCCCCCTTGATCCAGCCGATGGCATCGGCCAGCGTCGCCCAGCGGTGGTCGACGTAGCCCGGCTTGCCCGGCGTCAGGTAATGCTGGAACACGCCCGGCAGGTCGCGGGCGATGCCGATCGACACCAGATAGCGGGCGAAATGGGCACGCGAAATCAGGCTCGGGTTGGTCACGAAGCACAGCGCGCCTTCGTAGACGCCGGGAATGCCGATCGCCGCCAGCGCCTCGCCCATGCGTTTGGCGCGCTCGATGCGCCCGCTGCGCAACTCATCAAGGCCGGCGCGCAAGGCCGGATTCGCGGCATCGAAGCCGAGGCCGACGATATGGATCGGCACGCCCTGCCATTCGATGGAAATCTCGACGCCATTGACGAAGGCCATGCCGGCTTCCCCGGCGGTGGCCCGGGCGATGTCGAGGCCGCCGAGATCGTCGTGGTCGGTCAGCGCCCAGAGGTCGACGCCATTGCCGGCCGCCCGGCGCGCCACCACGTCCGGCGGCAGCATGCCGTCGGAAACGGTGGAATGACAGTGGAAATCGAAATTGGCGGGATTCACGAAAAGCCTATGCTGGGCAAACGAAGAGTCTATCACGAAGGCACCCGGCGGCCGGCTTCCCGGCTGCGGTGCGGCTGGTTGCCACCGTCGCGCCATCCCGTTATAGTGCCGCCGTTCCGTGGGAGAGCGCAGATCCGTCTGCCGCCGAAGGCGCAATTTCACCCGAAAACGCTCAGGCAAAAGGACCGCGGAACTGGAGCGCAAGTTCCAAAACTCTGGAGAGCGGCGTCAACAGCGCCCACCGATGGGGCAAATCTCTCAGGTATCAAGGACAGAGGGGTGAAACGCAAGAAGTGCTTCTTTCGTTTCACCCCTTTTCCGTTTCCAGAATCGGCTTTGAGAAAAGCCAGCAAAGGATTGATATGCTGAAGAAAACCCTACTCAATGCCGCCCACCGCGCGCTCAACGCCCGGATGGTCGATTTCGGCGGCTGGGACATGCCGGTCAATTACGGTTCGCAGATCGAGGAGCACCATGCCGTGCGCAACGACTGCGGCATGTTCGACGTCTCGCACATGTGTCCGGTCGATGTCGTCGGCGCCGATTGCCGCCCCTTCCTGTCGCGCCTGGTGGCCAACGACGTGGCCAAGCTGACGGTGTCCGGCAAGGCCCTGTACTCGGCGATGTTGAACGACGCCGGCGGCGTCATCGACGACCTGATCATCTACTTCCTGACCGACACCCGCTTCCGCATCGTCGTCAATGCCGGCACCGCCGACAAAGACCTGGCCTGGATGCAGGCCAAGGCCGCCGAGTGGAAGTTCGACGTCACCATCACCCAGCGCCGCGACGGCGCCAACAATCTCGGCATCATCGCCGTGCAGGGCCCGAACGCCCGCGCCAAGGTGTGGTCGGTGCTGCCCCAGGCCAAGGCGGCGATTGCCGACCTGAAGCCTTTCTTCGCCGCCGAAGTCGACCAGTACTTCATTGCCAGCACCGGCTACACCGGCGAGGACGGCTACGAGATCATGCTGCCGGCCGCTGAAGCCGAAGCCATGTGGACCGCCCTGAAGAACGCCGGCGTCGCCCCCTGCGGCCTCGGTGCCCGCGACACGCTGCGCCTGGAAGCCGGCATGAACCTCTACGGCCAGGACATGGACGAAACGGTGTCACCGCTCGACGCCGGCCTCGCCTGGACCGTGGCGATCAAGGACGAGCGCGACTTCGTCGGCAAGGCGGCCTTGAAGGCCAACGGCCAGCAGAAGCAGTTCCTCGGCCTGCTCCTGCTCGACAAGGGCGTGCTGCGCGGCCACCAGAAAGTGGTCACCGCCCAGGGCGAAGGTGAAATCACCTCCGGCTCCTTCTCGCCGACCCTGCAGCAGTCCATCGCGCTGGCCCGCCTGCCGATGGGCGTCGCCCTGGGCGACGCCGTCGAAGTCGATATCCGCGGCAAGCTCCTGAAAGCCAAGGTCGTCAAACCCGTATTCGCCCGCAACGGCAAGGCCGTCATCTAATTACCCCGATCAAGAAGGAGAAAACCATGTCCAACGTTCCCGCCAACCTCAAGTACACCGCCTCCCACGAATGGCTGCTACTCAACGCTGACGGCAGCGTCACCGTCGGCATCACCGACCATGCCCAGGAAGCCCTCGGCGACCTCGTTTTCGTCGAACTGCCGGAAGTCGGCGCGCATTTCGCCGCCGAGCAGGAAATCGCCGTCGTCGAATCGGTCAAGGCCGCTGCCGACGTCTACGCCCCGATCGCCGGCACCGTCGCCGAAGTGAACCAGGCCGCCGCCGATGCGCCGGAATCGGTCAATGCCGACGCCTACGCCGCCTGGCTGTTCAAGATCACCCCGGACAACGCCGCCGACCTCGACAAGCTGCTCGACGCCGCCGCCTACCAGGACGTCGCCGACGCCGCCTGATTTTTCGCCCGTCATGTACTGCCTGCAGCCCGCCGGTTCTTCAATGAACCGGCGGGCTGCGCGTTGAAACGCCCTTCCCAGGATTCCGCCATGCCCTTCGCCCAACCGCTGTCCGCGCTGGAACAGCACGACGAGTTCATCGACCGCCACATCGGTCCCTGTGCCACCGAAATTTCCGCCATGCTGGCCGCCGTCGGCGCTGCCAGCCTGGAACAGCTGATCGACCAGACCGTGCCGGCCGCCATCCGCCTGCCGGCCGACCTGCCGCTGCCGGCCCCGCGCCGCGAGCACGAGGCGCTGGCTGCATTGAAGGCCATCGCCAGCAAGAACGTGATCAAGAAGTCGTGCATCGGCATGGGCTACTACGACACGCTGACGCCCAAGGTGATCCTGCGCAACGTCATGGAGAACCCCGGCTGGTACACCGCCTACACGCCCTACCAGGCCGAAATCGCCCAGGGTCGCCTGGAAGCGCTGATGAACTTCCAGCAGATGGTCGTCGACCTGACCGGCCTGGAAATCGCCAACGCTTCGCTGCTCGACGAAGCCACCGCCGCCGCCGAGGCCATGACCATGGCCCGCCGCGTTTCCAAGTCGAAATCCAACCGCTTCCTGGTCGATGCCGCCTGCTTCCCGCAGACCGTCGACGTGGTCAAGACGCGCGCCGCCTACTTCGGCTTCGAACTGGTGATCGCCCCCGCCGACAGCTGCAAGGATGGCGAATTCTTCGGCGCCCTGCTGCAGTACCCGGGCGACGACGGCGAAGTCCGCGACCTGACCGCCACCATCGCCAACCTGAAGAGCCACGGCGCCACCGTCGCCGTCGCCAGCGACCTGATGGCGCTGGTGCTGCTGAAGTCGCCGGGCGCCATGGGCGCCGACATCGCGCTCGGTTCGAGCCAGCGCTTCGGCATCCCGATGGGCTTCGGCGGCCCGCACGCCGCCTTCTTCGCCACCCGCGAAGCCTTCGTCCGCTCGATGCCGGGCCGCATCATCGGTGTCTCCAAGGATGCCCGCGGCAACACCGCCTACCGCATGACGCTGCAGACGCGCGAACAGCACATCCGCCGCGAGAAGGCCAATTCCAACATCTGCACGTCGCAGGTGCTGCTCGCCAACATGGCCGGCATGTACGCCGTCTATCATGGCGCCGCCGGCCTGCGCACCATCGCCGGCCGCATCCACCGGCTGACCGCGATCCTCGCCGAAGGCCTGAAGGGTGCCGGCGTCAAGCTGCTGACCCAGCAGTTCTACGACACCATCCACATCGACCTCGGCGTGCGCGCCGAAGCGGTCTACAACGACGCCCTGGCCGCCGGCTACAACCTGCGCCGCGTCGCCGCCGGCGTGCTCGGCATTTCGCTGGACGAAACGACGAGCCGCGACGACATCGCCACGCTGTTCAAGCTGATCGCCCAGAGCCCGCTCGACCTGGACGACCTCGACGCCCAGGTCGCCGCCGCCGACCCGACCCTGCCGGACGGCCTGATCCGCAGCGACGCCGTGCTGCAGCACCCGGTGTTCAACACGCACCACACCGAGCACGAGATGCTGCGCTACCTGAAGTCGCTGCAGAACAAGGACCTGGCGCTCGACCATTCGATGATCTCGCTCGGTTCCTGCACCATGAAGCTGAACGCGACCAGCGAGATGATCCCGGTCACCTGGCCGGAATTCGGCGCCATCCACCCGTTCGCCCCGCGCGACCAGGTGCAGGGCTACCATGAGATGATCGCCGGCCTGACCGAGTGGCTGAAGACCGTCACCGGCTTCGACGCCATCTGCATGCAGCCGAACTCCGGCGCCCAGGGCGAGTACGCCGGCCTGGTGGCGATCGACCGCTACCACGCCAGCCGCGGCGAAGCGCACCGCAACGTCTGCCTGATTCCCAAGTCGGCGCACGGCACCAACCCGGCCACCGCCCAGATGGCCAACATGAAGGTGGTGGTCGTCGAGTGCGACGACAACGGCAACGTCGA
>DASUZG010000124.1:0-4616 GCA_036376995.1 Azonexus sp.
CCGATCATCGCGCAATTGCGCAAGCTCTCGCCGTACTGGAGCGATGTGGGTGGCAAAAGCGGCCCGGCCGCTGATCCGGCTGCCACCTTCGCCCCGACTTACGCCTGAGCGTCACCGTCTCTCTCTGTAGCACCTCGGTTCGCCCCGGAAGCAATTCCGGGGCATTTTTTTTGCGGGCTTCAGACCGGCAGGCGCAGCGTCACCTGCAGCCCGCCGAGCGCGGCCCGTCCCAGTTCGAGGTCGCCGCCATAGGTTTCGGCGATGTCGGCGGTGATCGCCAGGCCGAGGCCGCTGCCCTCGATGCTCTCGTCGAAGCGCCGGCCGCGGCTGCCGCTCTGCTCGATCTGGGTGGTGGAGAGGCCGGGGCCGTCGTCGGCGATGGCGATGACAATTTCGTCCGCCGTCGCGGTGGCGCGTACCGAGACCGTCGCGGCCGCCCACTTGCCGGCGTTGTCGAGCAGGTTGCCGAGCATTTCCTCGAAATCGGTCGGCTCGCCGCGCCAGTGCAGGTCGTCGGCGATCTCCACCTGCCAGTCGAGGGTCCGCGCGCCGTGCAGGCGGCGCATCAGCGCGACCAGGCCGGCGATGCGCTCGGCTACCGCGATCGGCCGGATTTCCCCGGCGCCGCTGCCGGCTCGCGCCAGGTGGCGGTCGATCAGCCGGGCCATGGCGCCGACCTGCTGGCGCAGCAGCGGTTGCTGCTGCACGGTGGCATCGCTGTTGAGCAGCGACAGCGGTTTTTTCAGCGCATGGCTGAGGTCGGCGGCATGGCCGCGGGCGCGGGCGACGATCTTGGCGTTGCGCGCCAGCAGCAGGTCGAGTTCGCCGGCCAGCGGGTTGAGATCGGCGCCGTAGCCGGCGCCGATGCGTTCCTCGGCGCCTGCGCGCACCGCCGACAGCCGGGCGCGCAGGCGGCGCAGCGGGGCGAGGCCGAGGCGCACCTGCAGCCAGCTGGTCAGCAGCAGCGCGGCGACCAGGGCGAGCTGGGTGACCAGCAGCGTGTTCTCCAGCCGCTGCAGTTCGCCGTCGGTGGCGTCGGCCGGGCCGTAGACGTGCAGCACGCCGTGCAGCCCGTCGTGCGCGACCGGCCGGGCGAGGCCGAGCAGCGCCGCGCCCTGCGGCCCCGGCAGGCGCTGCAGCAGGCTGTCGCCGCCGACCGGGCGGGCGCCGTCGGTGGCCAGCAAAGTGTCCCACAAGGAGCGCGAGCCGCGCACCTGGCCGGCGCTTTCCAGCTGCCAGTACCAGCCGGAGAAGATGCGCCCGAACTCGTCGTTGTGGCGCCCCGGCCAGAAGCCGAGGCCGCCGTCCGGCAGTGTCACCAGTTCGGCGGCCAGGCGTTCGGCGCGTTCATCGAGGCGCTGCTCGAAGCTCTTGTACAGCGTGGCCTGCACGCTCTGGCGCAAGGCCCAGCCGCCGAGCGCGCTGACCAGCAGCGCGGCCAGCGCGCCGAGGACAAAGAGGCGGACGCCGAGGCCGCCGCGCTCAGGCCGGGTCGGCCGCATCGCTGTCGTCGGCCAGGCGGAAGCCGCGGCCGCGCTCGGTGTGGATCAGCGGCCGGCCCAGCTTGCGGCGGATGCGGCCGATCAGCACATCGAGGGTGTTCGAGTCCGGGTCGAGATCGCGGGCATAGACGTGCTCGCTGATCTCGCTGCGGGTGACGACGCAGCCCTTGCGCTGCATCAGGTAGGCGAGGATGCGCTGCTCCTGGGCGGTCATCGTCAGCAGCTTGCCGTCGAGCGTGAACTGGTCGGCGTTGGCGTCGTACTGCAGCGGACCGGCCTGCAGCAGCGGGCTGGCGTGGCCGAGCGCGCGGCGGTGCAGCACGCGCAGGCGCAGCGCCACTTCCTCCTGCAGGAAGGGCTTGGTCAGGTAGTCGTCGGCACCAGCGTCGAAGCTGGCCAGCTTGTCGCTCCAGCGGCCGCGCGCGGTCAGCACCAGCACCGGCAGGCGGCGGCCGTGCTCGCGCCAGTGGCGCAGCACCGCGACGCCGTCCTGGCCGGGCAGGCCGAGATCGAGCACGGCGGCATCGTAATCCTCGGTGCAGCCGAGGAAGGCGGCTTCGTTCCCGTCGCCGATGGTCTCGGCGATCATGCCGTCGCGGCGCAGGCCGGCGGCGATGCTGGCGGCCAGGTCCGGATCGTCCTCGACGACCAGCACCCTCATCGTTCCCGTTCCTCGCCGTTGAGGATGGCGCCGGTCACCGCATCGACATCCAGTTCCAGCACCCGGCCGTCGGCCAGGCGCACTTCGATCTCGTAGAAGTACTTGCCGTCCTGGTCGTATTCCAGCTCGATTTCCTGGACCACGCCGCGATAGCGGGCCGGCAGGCGCTCGAGGATGTCGGGCAGCGGCCGCAGCCGGGTCAGCATCTCGCGGCGGTGGCCTTCGCCGTTGAGCAGTTCGCCGCTGTCGGCGTCGAGCACGAATTCGCGCAGCCGGCCGTCGGCCAGGATCAGCTGCACTTCGTAGATCGGGCGCTGGTCGGCCCCCTGTTTCAGTTCCAGTTCCAGCACGTGGCCGGGATGGCGGGCCAGCAGCTGGCGCAGCGCGCGGGCCACCGGGATGCGGCCGGCGGTCGGTGCCGAGGCCGGCTTCACTTCGCCGCCGGTGGTCGCATCGACCAGCAGCTTGGCGCGCTGGCCGTTGCCCTTGAGGATGGTGATCTCATAGACGCGCCGGTCGCTCTTGTCGCGCTCCAGATCGACGTCGAGCACCTTGCCGGGGTGGCTGGCCTGGACGCCGGCGAGAATCTCGGACAGGGGTTTCAGCTGGCCGGCCTCGACGGCGCGGCGGATCACGTACTGCTCCTCGGCGGCGGCCGGCAGGGCCAGGGCGAGCAGCAGCAACAGGCAGGGAAGGGGAGGGCGGTCGGGCATCATCGGCGGCATGCTGGGGCAGCCAGGGTAAACGCTGCATGAATTGTAGCGTCAGCATTTGTTTAATATTGCCTCGCGACAATGGCCGCATCGCCATTCCCGAAAGACTTCCGATGCCCCTGTCGCACCCTGTCCCGCGCCCCGCCCCGTCCGCCGTCCGCCGTCGCCATCTGCTGCTGTTCCTGCTGCTGCCGCTGGCCGCCGCCGTCCTGCTGCTGGCCGGCGGAGCCCGTGGCTGGCTGCCGTGGGCGGCCGCGCCGGTAGCCGCCGCCCATGCCGCCGACAGCGTCGGCCTGGCGGCGTACCAGGTACGGATCGAGGCCCTGCCGCTGGCCGGCCTGGCCGCCGACGTCTCCGGCCTGACCTACGATCCGGACCGCAACAGCCTGTTCGCGATCACCAACAAGCAGCCGGAAATCGTCGAACTGTCGCTGGCCGGTGTCGTGCTGCGGCGCATTCCGCTGCATGGCTTGGCCGATCCGGAAGCCATCGAATACGTCGGCCGCGGCCATTACGTGGTCACCGACGAGCGGCGCCAGGCCATCGTCGAGATTCGCATCGCCGACGACACCCGCAGCATCGATGCCAGTGCCAGCCGGCAGCTGGCGATCGGCATCGGGGCCAACGGCAACAAGGGTTTCGAGGGATTGGCCTATGACCGGCGCGGCGACCGCCTGTTCGTGGCCAAGGAGAAGGACCCGGTGCGCATCTACGAAATCGGCGGCTTCCCGGCGCTGGCCGGGGCGCCGGTGCGGCCGCTGACGCTGGCCGAGCGCCCGGTGCGCGATGCGGCCCTGCCGGTGCGCGACCTGTCGAGCCTGTACTGGGACGAGCGCGGCGCCCGCCTGCTGGTGCTGTCCGACGATTCCAAGGCGGTCGTCGAAGTCGATGACGACGGCCAGGCGCTCGACCGGCTGACCTTGCGTAGCGGCCACCATGGCCTGGCGGCCGACGTGCCGCAGGCCGAAGGCATGGCCATGGATGCGGCCGGCAAGCTCTACCTGGTCAGCGAGCCGAACCTGTTCTACGTCTTCGAGCGCCGCGACTGAGCTGTCTCGGCGACGGGCAGCAGTTCGATGATGTCGTCGAACTCGACTTCGACGACTTCGGGCGCGCGCCGCTCCGGAATCCGCCGCCGCTCGCGGGCGCCATAAAGCGGGCCGACGTCGAGTTCGCGGCGGTCGGGGGTGCGGCGCTGGTCATGATACGGAATCATCATCGTTCGGCCCGGGCTGGGGGAAGGCGATTCTCCCCGCCGGCGCAATGCTGCCGGCTAGCAGCCTGATTCTGAACCTGTTTTGCCGTCCGGGAAAGCCCGGCCGATACCGGCCGCTAGTCGCGGTCGCCGCTCGGCAGGCGCTTGATCCAGTCGCGCTGGGCTTCGCGCCGGCGCTTGTCGGTCAGGCGCTCGACGATGCGGGCGCTGACCTCGGCGAAGGGCAGCATGCCGCTCGCCAGAATCTCGTCGCAGCGCATGAGGTGCAGGCCCATCGGCGATTCCAGCACGGCGCTGATCTCGCCTTCGTCGAGGGCGAAGGCGGCCGGTTCCAGTTCGGCGAACAGCTGGCCGCGCTTGACGATGCCGAGCAGGCCACCGTCCATCGCGGTCGGGCATTGCGAATGGCGCAGCGCGGCGGCGGCGAAGGCGTCGGGGCTGCGCACCGTGGCGCGCAGGGCATCGAGCTGGGTGGCGGTCTTGTCGCGCTCGGCCGGGCTGTTGAAAGTGATAAGGATGTGGCG
>DASUZG010000125.1:0-8039 GCA_036376995.1 Azonexus sp.
TCCTGATCGCCGCCGTGCTGGCCGGCGTCGGGCTGTCGGGGTTGGCCGTCGATGCACTGTTTTCGCAGCTGCCGACGCTGCTGGCGTATGCGCTGTTCGTCGGCGGCATCCTGTGCCCGATTGCCTGGCTGCTCGGGCAGACGGTGCCGATCCTGACCAACCTGATGCAGCACCGGCGCACCGGCGAGGCAAGCGGCACCGCGCTGTACTGGTCCACGCTCGGCTCCTTTCTCGGCTCGATCAGTCTGTCGCTGGCGGTCATGCAGTGGCTGGGGGTATCGGCGGCGGTGGTCATCTGCGCCCTCGGCCTGCTCGCCGGTTGGCTGCTGCTGGCCGACCGCCGGCTGCCGACGCTGGCGCTCGGCGCAACGCTCGTCGCCGCGCTGGTTGCGCCCAACCTGCACCACGCGGTGACGGCCGACACGGCCTATGCCGAATACCGGGTTGCCGAGGTCGAGCGCGCGGGGCTGACGGCACCGCGCGCCTTCTGGGTCAACAAGTCGCTAGCCTCGCTGATCGACGAGGCCGAGCCGCCCAACTACACACGCTACATCCAGCACCTGCGCCATGTGCTGCTCGACGAACTGGGTTTTCGCGAGCGCGACATCCTGGTGCTCGGCGCCGGCGGCTTCACGCTGTCGCACCGCGAGCCGCACAACCGCTACACCTACGTCGATATCGACCCGGCCATCCGCGAACTGGCCGAGCGCCATTTCCTGCGCGAGGCGGCAAAGGGCGAGTTCATCGTCGACGACGCCCGGCGTTTCGTCGCCACCACCGAACGCCGCTTCGATGCCGTGGTGGTCGATGTGTACAGCTCGCACACGGCGATCCCCGGCCATCTGGTGACCCGCGAATTCTGGGCGGCGGCGCGCCGGGTGCTGAAGCCGGACGGCATGCTGCTGGCCAACCTGATTCTCGACGGCAAGCTGGAAACGCCCTACGCCCGCAACGTGCTGGCGACCATCGACAGCGTCTTCGGCCGCTGCGCGGTGGAAGTGCTGCACAAGGGCAAGCCGGCGGCCAACGTCGAGGTGGCCTGCTTCGCCGGCAGCCAGCCGGCGGCGGCCAGCCTCTATGTCGACGAACGCAACCGCGTCGACCTCGACCGCGCGCTGGCGCGCTGATCGTCCCCCTCCGACCGTTTTTCGCAGCAAGCCGGGCGCCGATTCGTCGGTCGGCACCTGTTTGTGCCATTTTTTGATTCGTCTCAAATACGAACAATTCTCATTTCCGCATAATTGCTTTCGACGAGCAAGCCAGCCGCCGCCAGCCAGCTCTCCCGATTCATTTCCCGGAGACTGCAATGCATTTCCCCCTGCGCCCGCTGGCCGCCGCGCTGGCCGCACTTTGCGCCAGTTCGCTAGCGTTTGCCGACACCGCCCTGGCCCCGGTCAGCGTGACCGCCAAAGGCTATGAAGCCGACACCCTGAGTACGCCGTTCTCGGTGTTCGTCGCCGACGGCGACGACCTGCGCCGCAACGGCGCCAACAACCTCGGCGAAGCCCTGCGCGGCGAACCCGGTTTTGCCGCCACCAACGACGGCGCCCAGGGCCAGAACCCGGTGATCCGCGGCCTGAAGAAGGAAAGCGTCGTGCTGCTGGTCGATGGCATGCGCTTCAACTCGGCCCAGCCGCAAGGCGCCATCGCTTCCTTCATGTCGCTCGGCCTGGCCGAGCGGGTCGAAGCGGTCAAGGGCGCGGCCTCGGTGCTCTACGGCACCGGTGCCCTCGGCGGCGCGATCAACGTGCTGATGCCGCAGGCGCGCTTCGAGCCGGGCGTCCGCGTCTCGGCCGGTGCCAGCTACGACAGCGCCAGCGAAGGCATGCGCGGCACCGGCGTCGCCAACCTGTCGCACGGCGACCACGCGCTGATGCTCGGCGCCTCGCTGGCTCGCGTCGACGACTACCGCGCGCCGGATGGCGACGTCGACCGCACCGGCTACGATTCCGACGCCTTCATCGGCCAGTACCGCTTCCGCATCGACGGCCAGCAGCAACTGCGCTTCTCGATGCAGCAGCACAAGGACGAGGACGTCTGGTACCCGGGCTCGACCAAGGCCTTCTGGCATCCTAATGCCGGCATCCGCAACGCAGTGGGCAGCACCACCATCCATTCGCCGAAGCAGGAGCGCACGCTGGCCGAAGTCGGCTACAGCTACAAGGGCGCCGGGGAGTCGCCGATCAACGTCGATGTCCGCGCCTACCGCCAGGAGATGGAGCGCCGCATCTTCGCCTGGTCGAACAGCCTGAACCGCGACATCACGATGACCAAGGTCGCCTTCGAAACCGATGGCGTGGATGCCAAGGCCGACTGGCTGGTGCATCCGCAGCACCTGCTGTCCTTCGGCGTGAATTTCTGGGAAATGGGCGCTTCGCCGGACCGGACCATCGCCTCGCCGCCCAATTCGACCAACTACCTGCGCGCCGACCCGTTCGACAACGGCCGGATCAAGGCCGCCGGCGCCTATCTGCAGGACGACATGCGCTTCGGCAAGCTCAGCGTGCTGGCCGGCGGACGCTACGACAAGGTCTCCGGCAGCGCCGACTCGGTCGCCAATTCGGCCAATCCGCTCGGCCCGCGCACCACCACCGGCCTCGACAACGACGACAGCGCCTTCTCCGGCAGCCTCGGCGCCAGCTACGAAGTGACCCCGCTGTTCCGCCCCTACGCCAGCCTGTCGCGCGGTTTCCGCGCCGGCGAGATGCGCGAGCGCTACGAATCGTCGCCGCGCGGCGACGGCTATTACTACGTCGGCAATCCGCAGATCAAGCCGGAAACCTCGACCCAGCTCGAACTCGGCATCAAGGGCCAGAACGAGCAACTGGCCTGGTCGGTGGCCGCCTTCCGCAACCACATCAGCGACTACATGTCCGGCCAGGACATTTCCGGCACCGCCCGCGCCACGGCCCTGTGCGGCGCCGGCAACCGCAACGCCTGCAAGGAGACGGTCAACATCAGCAAGGTCGTCATCGACGGTTTCGAGGCGCAGGCCAAATGGCAGGCCATGCCGGGCCAGTGGCTGAAGGCCGGGCTGACGATCCTGCGCGGCGACAACGAGGAACTCGACGAGCCGCTGTTCCAGATGCCCGCCGACGAACTGGCGCTGGGCTGGGAAGGCCATGTCGCGCCGGGCTGGACGATGGACATCACCGGCCGCTTCGTGAAGGAACAGGACCGCGTCGCCACCACCTTCTCGCGCGGCAACGAGAACAAGACGCCGGGCTTCGTCACCGCCGATCTCGGCGCCACCTACCGCCTGAACAAGCAGCACACGTTCCGCGTCGCGCTGAAGAACGCCTTCGACCGCGACTACCACGAAGCGCTGACCGAAGGCGTCTCCGGCACCGAGATCCGCATGCCCGGCCGCAGCCTGGTGCTGTCGTGGAAGGGCGATTTCTGAGCCTGATGAGAACCCTTCGATGACCCAATCTCCGCTTCGCCGGATGCTCGGCGGCTGCCTCACGGCAGCCGCCGTTTTCGCTACCGCGCTCTCCCCCGCCCTCGCCGCCGACAAGCTGGCCAAACTGACCTTGTCCGGCCCCTTCGCCGCCGTCGCCTACCCGCTGATCCACATGGTCGACAGCGGCGCGCTGAAGGATGTCGCCGAAACGGTCGAGTTCCTGCCGTGGAAGGACCCCGACCAGCTGCGCCTGCTGGCCATCGACGGCAAGACCAAGGTCGACTTCATCGCCATGCCGACCAACGTCGCCGCCAATCTCTACAACCGCGGCGTCAAGCTGCAGCTGGTCAATGTCTCGACCTGGGGCACGCTGTGGCTGGTCTCGCGCGACAAGTCGCTGAAGAGCCTGGCGGATTTCCAGGGCAAGGAAGTGCTGATGCCCTTCCGCGCCGACATGCCGGACATCGTGTTCCAGACGCTGGCCGACAAGGCCGGCCTCGACCCGAAGAAGAATTTCAAGCTGCGCTACGTCGCCTCGCCGCTCGATGCGATGCAACTGCTGGTCGCCCGCCAGGCCGACCACGCGCTGCTCTCCGAGCCGGCGGTGTCGATGGCGCTGAGAAAGACCAAATCATTCCCGCTCAGCGTCGTCGCCCCCGAGCTTTACCGCAGCGTCGACCTGCAGCAGGAATGGGGCCGCCTGCTGCAGCGCGAGGCGCGCATCCCGCAGGCCGGCATCGCCGCGATGGGCCAGGCGCTTGGCAACCCGGCGCTGATCGAACGCTTCCAGCAGGCCTACGCGGCCTCGCTCAAATGGTGCGAAGCAAAGCCGGACGACTGCGGCGCGCTGGTCGCCAAGCGCGTCGAGATGCTCAGCGCCGAAGGCGTCGCCGACTCGGTGCGCGCCGACAACACGGCCTTCGTGCCGGCCCAGGCGGCGAAGGCGGAACTGGAGTTCTTCTTCGGCCAGCTGCAGGCGCGCCAGCCGGCGCTGGTCGGCGGCAAGCTGCCGGACGCGGGCTTCTACCACCAGCCGGCCAAATGAGCCTGCTGCGCGCCTGGCTGGCCGGCATTCCGGCCTATTTGTGGAGCGGCTGGGGCGCCATCGCCTCGCTGCTCCTGCTGCTCGCCGCCTGGGAAGGCGCCAGCGCCGTCTATGGCGCGCTGATCCTGCCCGACCCCGGCACCGTGTTCGCGACGCTGGCCGGCCTCGTCGACAGTGGCGCCGCCGGGCCGGAACTGGCCGTCACCGCGCGCCGCGCGCTGATCGGCCTGACGCTCGCCATCGCCGCCGGCAGCGTGCTCGGCATGCTGGCCGGCGTCTCGCTGACGGCGTCGATGATGGCCCGGCCGCTGGTCACCGTGCTGCTCGGCACGCCGCCGATCGCCTGGCTGGTGCTGGCCATGCTGTGGTTTGGCGCCAGCGACGGCACGCCGGTGTTCACCGTCTTCATCGCCTGCTTCCCGGTGATCTTCGTCGGCGCGCTGCAAGGCACGCGCACCCTCGACGGCCACCTGAAGGAGATGGCCGCGGTGTTCCGCCTGCCGGCGCGCATGAAGCTGTTCGACCTGTACCTGCCGCATGTCGTCTCCTACCTGTTCCCGGCCTGGATCACCGCGCTCGGCACCTCGTGGAAGGTGGTGGTGATGGCCGAGCTGCTGTCCTCGGCCGACGGCGTCGGCGCGGCACTGGCGGTCAGCCGCTCGCACCTCGACACGCCGGCGACGCTGGCCTGGATCGCCGCCGTGGTCGGCATCCTGCTCGCCGTCGAATACCTGCTGCTCGAACCGCTCAAGCGCGAACTGGAAGGCTGGCGGCGCAGCAACGACGAGGCCCGCGCATGAGCATGCTGCACATTGCCAACCTGGCGCACGCCTACGCGCTGCGCCCGGTGCTCGACGGCATCGACCTGGAGCTGCCGGCCGGGAGCACGCTGGCGCTGGTCGGCCCGTCCGGCTGCGGCAAGACGACCCTGCTGCACCTCTGCGCCGGCCTGCTGGCGGTGCAGTCCGGTCAACTGGAAAACGGTTTCCGGCGCCCGGCGGTAATGTTCCAGCAGCCGCGCCTGCTGCCGTGGAAAACGACGCGCGACAACATCGCGCTCGGCCTGAAGGCGCTCGGCGTGCCGGCCGGCGAACGCGCCGCCCGGGCGACAGCGATGGGCCGCTCGGTCGGCCTCGACGAACTCGCCCTCAGCCAGTTCCCGCATGCGCTCTCGGGCGGCATGCAAAGCCGCGCGGCACTGGCCCGCGCGCTGGCACTGGCGCCCGACCTGCTGCTGATGGACGAACCCTTCTCGGCGCTCGACATCGGCCTGAAAGGCCAGCTGCACCGCTTGCTGCTCGACCACCAGGCCGAACACGGGCTGGCCGTGCTGATGATCACGCACGACCTGATGGAGGCGGTGCGGCTGGCCGATACCATCCTGGTGATGGCCGCCGATCCGGGTCGCATCGTCCATCGCGTCGATCTGGCGACGCCGGCGCGCCGCCGCGGCGACGCCGAGGTCTACCGCACCACTGCCGAACTGCTGCAGCAGCCGGCGGTGTGCGCCAGTTTCGGGCTGGCAGCGCCGGCCGACACGGACAGCGGCTGCCCCGTGCGGCCGCTGCGCGCCGGCGACGAGGCCCGACCCGCGCCCGCCCCACGCCAGAAAGGCTGTTCATGCTGAACCGCAACCCGGCCGCCGCCACGCACCCGCTATGGCTGTGCGGCTTTCGTTTCTTCTTCCTCGCCACCGCGCTGTCGGCCGCCGGGCTGATCGCGCTGTGGGGCGCTTTCCTGGGCCACGGCCTGCCGTTGCCGCTAGTTGCCGGCGGCCCGCTCGTCTGGCATGCGCACGAACTGATCTTCGGTTTCGCACTGGCGGCAGTGGCCGGCTTCGCGCTGACTGCGATTCCCGAATTCACCGGCACCGCCGCCGTGCCGCCGCGTCCGGTGCGCTGGCTGGCCGGCTTGTGGCTGCTCGGCCGCGCCGCCTTCTGGCTGTCCGGCTGGCTCGGCAAGCCGGCGCTGCTGGCTGCCGGCCTCGCCCACATCGGCCTCGTCGCCGTCCTGGTCGCCCTGCTGGCACCGCGCCTGATCAAGAATCCGGGGCGCCGCCACCGCTCTTTTCTCTGGGGGCTGCTGGCCTACGCGCTGCTGATCGCCGGCTTCTACGCCGAAACGCTGGCCGGCGGCGCGCCGCTGCGCTGGCTGCACGCCACTGTCGGCCTGCTGATGGTCCTGATCGTGCTGGCGATGAGCCGCATCTCCATGCGCATCGTCAATGCCGCGCTCGACGAACGCGACGATGCGAGCGGGACCGAATACCGCGCCCGCCCGCCGAAGCGCAATCTGGCCATCGTCTGCATCGCCGCCTACACGGCTGCCGAATTCGCCGCGCCCGGCGCCCGCCTCGGCGGCTGGCTGGCGCTCGCCGCCGCCGCCGCGCTGTGCCACCTGCAGAGCGACTGGCATGTCGGCCGCGCCCTGTTCCGCCGCTGGCCGCTGATGCTGTTCGCCGTGTACCTGCTGATGGCCGCCGGCTACGGCCTGATCGGCTACGCGCTGCTGGCCGGCGGCAGCCTGTCGGCCGGCCGCCATCTGCTGACGGTCGGCGCGCTCGGGCTGGCCGTCTATGTCGTGCTCAACATCGCCGGCCGGATGCACTGCGGCCGGCCGCTCGACGAGCGCCGCTGGGTGCCGCTCGGCGCCGCGCTGCTGGCGCTGGCGGCGCTGCTGCGCGCAGCCGCCGCCTGGCCCGCCGCACCGGGCAGCCTGCTGCTGGCCGGTACCGGCCTGTGCTGGCTGCTGCCTTTCATCGCTTACATCTGGCACATGGGGGCGCTGCTGAGCGCGCCGCGAACAGACGGCGGCCACGGCTGCCAGGGCCTCGTCGAGCCGATGGCGTAGCGGCCGGTCTGCGCCGCCCCCGGCTTCCGGTAAAATCGGCCCATGCCTCACACCACCGATCCCAGCATCCTTTCCCCGCTCGGCAAGCCGACCGAGTACCGGGCCACCTACGCGCCCGAACTGCTCTACCCGATCCCGCGCCAGTTGAAGCGCGACGAGCTGGGCCTGGATGCGGCGACGCTGCCCTTCGTCGGCGAGGACCTGTGGAACGCCTACGAGCTCTCCTGGCTCAATCCGAAGGGCAAGCCGGTCGTCGCCGTCGGCATCCTGCGCGTGCCGGCCGACAGCCCGAACCTGATCGAGTCGAAGTCGCTCAAGCTCTACTGCAATTCGCTGAACCAGACGGTATTCGCCGATGCCGCTGCCGTCACCGCCACGCTGACGGCCGACCTGTCGGCCGCGGCCGGCGTACCGGTCGCCGTCGACGTGCAGCCGCTGGGCGAGCGGCCGGCGGCGGCCATCGGCTATCCCGACGGCGTGCTGCTCGACGACCTCGACATCGCCTGCGACGCCTACCAGCCGGCACCGCAACTGCTCGCCGTGACGGACGGCCCGGTGGTCGAGGAAACGCTGTATTCGCATCTGCTGAAATCGAACTGTCTGGTCACCGGCCAGCCGGACTGGGCGATGGTGGTGATCCGCTACCGCGGCCGGCCGCTCGACCGCGCCGGGCTCTTGCGCTACATCGTCTCCTTCCGCGAGCACAACGAGTTCCACGAGCAGTGCGTCGAGCGCATCTTC
>DASUZG010000126.1:0-13726 GCA_036376995.1 Azonexus sp.
AGGTCCGTTCGGCCGCCCTCAATCAGTCGCTCGACGATGCCTGGGTCTACGGCCTGATGCGCCAGGAAAGCCGCTTCATCACCACGGCCAAATCGACGGTCGGCGCTTCCGGCCTGATGCAGCTGATGCCGGCCACCGCCAAGTGGGTGGCGAAGAAGATCGGCCTGCGCGACTTCCACCAGAGCCGGGTCAACGACACCGAGACCAACGTCCTGCTCGGCACCAGCTACATGCGCCTGGTCATGGAAAATCTCGACAACCATCCGGTACTCGCCTCGGCCGCCTACAACGCCGGCCCCGGCCGGGCCAAGCGCTGGCGCGCCGAGCGGCCGCTGGAAGGCGCGATCTACGCCGAGACCATTCCGTTCAGCGAAACCCGCGACTATGTGAAGAAGGTGATGAGTAATTCGGTCTATTACTCGGCCCTGTTCACCGGCAAGCCCGATTCGCTGAAGGCCCGCCTCGGCACCGTCGGGCCGGCCAATGCCCAGCCGATGAAGGACGCCGATCTGCCCTGACCGGGCGACAGCCGTTGCCGCTAACGAAAACGGCGGCTAGACTGGTGACTGTCACTTTTGGCAAATTTTGGCCGAACGGACAGGACCGCACCGGAATCCAATAGCCATGCCCGCCACCGATCGTTTTGACGTCACTCGCGACTGCCGTGCCTTTTACCTGCAGCGGGTAGCGTTGCTGCTGCGCTCCGGCGGCATTCTTGGCGAACCGGCCTGCCAGGCGGTGCTGACGGGCATCGGCCGGCACTACGACCAGATGGTGGACAGTCCGCGTCGCGGCAGTTTCCGCGAAGAGGCGCGCGGCCTGACCTCGTCGCGCATCACGCTGGTCTGCGACGACGAACTGGAGCTGGGCATCCGCCTCGACAACCTGACCGGCCGCCTGTTCGAAGGCGCGGCCAGCGAGTTGTGGAAAGTCCATCTGCGCTTCATCACGCTGCTCGGCCGCCCGGATTTGCCGCGTGCCGACGACCCGCTCGGTCCACGCGGCATCAGCGAAGGCCTGCGCGCGCTGTTCCAGGCCAGCGCCACCCATTCGCTGGACCAGAAGCTCGATCTGATCGACCGTCTGGAAGACCTGCTGCTCGATGGCCTGCCCTGGGTCTACGGCGAGGTCGGCGACTTCCTCGATCAGGCCGGCGTCGCCGCCAGCCAGCCGGCCATTGTCACCAGTCCCGAAGCGCGCACCAGCCGCGACAGCGCCCACAGCGGCACGGCCAGCGCCCCGCAGGCCCTGCACGACGACCTGCTGGCCCGCCTGCCCAGCGCCTTCGGCAGCAACGGCAACGGCAGCGGCCTGATGAGCGGCCCGGACATCGGCGTCGCCCTGCTCAGCCAGGCGGCCATCGACAACCTGCTGTTCCGCCTCGATGACTTCGAGCGGAACTCCAGCGCCCCAAGCGACTTCCTGAGCAGCAGCGCCCCCGACCTCGAATCGCTGCTGCCCGGCCTGTTCACCGACCGCCCGGCCAGCCCCGCCAGTACCGCCCCGCGCCAGCCGCTCAATGCGTGCACGCTGGGCGTCCCGCCGGGCACCGCCGAAGGCCTGGCGATCGATTCGGTGGCCATGATCTGCGCGGCCATCGCCGCCGATCCGGACCAGCCGGAAGTGCTGAAAACGCTGATCGCCAGCCTGCAGGTCGGCATCATCCGCGTCGCGATCAAGGACGCCACGCTATTCACCGATGCCGCCCACCCCTGCCGCCAGTTCATCGACGGCCTCGGCCGGGCCGTGCTCGGCCTGCCGTCCGATGCCTCACCGCAGCATCCGCTGTGTACGCAGCTGGCAGCTGTCGTCGCCGACCTGCGCCAGGACCGCAGCGGCACGGCGGCCGCCTACGCGACAGCGACGGCGCGGCTGCAGGCGGTGATCGACCAGCGCCATACCGCCATCGAGCGCGCCGCCGCCGCCTACCAGCCGCTGTTCGCCCAGCTCGAACGGCGCGACCAGGCCGACCGCGAGGTCAACGCGCTGTTCGCCCGGCTGGCCGTCGACCAGGAGCCGGCCGAGCTGCGCGGCTTCCTCGAGCGCACCTGGCGCCAGCTGCTCGAACAGATCTGGCTGCACGACGGTCCGGACAGCGCCCCCTGGCAGCAGCATGTCGGCGCCATCGAGACGCTGTTGTGGAGTTTCCGGCCCAAGCCCGAACTCGCGGAGCGCAAGCGCATGGCGCAGGAACTGCCCGGCGTGCTGCGCATCATCAATGCCGGCATGGAGCGCATGCAGATGGCGGCGGAGGACCGGGCGCGCGTGCTCGACAGCTGCTTCCTGCGGCAACGCGAGGCGCTCCGCCGCACCACCGCCGATCCCGCGCCACCGCCGGTTGTGGCGGCCAAACGGCCGCTGCCGCCGGTGACCACCGAAACGCTGAAAGCCGGCCCGCTGGTGCTGCATACGCTGGATCTGATCGCCACCCCGGTATCGCGCCAGCCGCCCTGCGCACCGGGCGACTGGCTGGCGCTGCCGGTCGCCGGCCAGCGCTGCACCCTGCGCATCTGCCAGCAGGGTGCAGCCAGCGGGCGCTCGCTGCTGTTCAATCCCGATTTCGACCTGGCGCTGGCCATCCATCCGCTGCTGCTCGAACAGCAGTTGAGCGCTGGCGAAGCCGTACGCCTCGACCAGCGCAGCCTGTTCGAGAGCGCCGCCGCCGTCGCCTTGCGCGAAAGCCGCGCGTAAACGCCGGACCGACTGCCGCCCAACGCCCATTTGCCGTAAAATTCGCGTTTCACGAAAACACGTTTCCGGGGTTCCAGATGGACATCAAGAAGGTCTTGCTGCTGGGGGGTAGCGGTTTTATCGGTACCTACATCGTCAATCGCCTGTCGCAGCGCGGCATCGAGGTGACTGTTCCGACCCGCCGCCGCGAGCGGACCAAGGCCCTGATCATGCAGCCCGGCGTCGAGATGCCGCAGGCCGACATCCACTGCGAACAGACGCTGGTCGAACTGATGCGCGGCCACGACGTAGTGATCAACCTGGTCGGCATCCTGCACAGCCGCGACGTCAAGTTCCCCTACAGCCGCGATTTCGCCGAAGCCCACGTCGAACTGCCGAAGAAGATCGTCGCCGCCTGCAAGGCAGCCGGCATCCGCCGCCTGGTGCACATGAGCGCGCTCAACGCCGATCCCAAGGCACCGTCCGAATACCTGGCCTCGAAGGGCGAGGGCGAAGCCATCGTGCGCGCCGCCCAGGGCGAGCTCGACGTCACCATCTTCCGCCCGTCGGTCGTCTTCGGCCTCGGCGACTCCTTCCTCAGCCTGTTCGCCAAGGCCCTCAAGGCCTCGCCGGTATTCCCGCTCGGCTACGGCCACGCCCGCTTCCAGCCGGTGTGGGTGGCCGACGTCGCCGATGCCTTCGTGGACTGCCTGGGCGACGTCGACACGTTCGGCCAGACCTACGACCTGGCCGGTCCCAATGTCTACACGCTGCGCGAACTGGTCGACTACACCGCCGAACTGTGCGGCAGCAAGAGCCGCATCATCGCGCTCTCCGAAGGCTGGGCCTACCTGCAGGCCGGCCTGATGTGGCTGGCCCCGAACCCGCTGATGTCGCCGGACAACCTGCGCTCGATGCAGGTCGACAGCGTCTGCGCAGGCGACTGCCACGCCCCGGCCGATTGGCGCCCGACGGCGCTGGAAGCCGTGGCCCCGACCTACATCGCGATGCGGACGCCGAAGGGCAAGCTCGACAGCTTCCGCTATCGCGCCGGGCGCTAAGCCCGGTCGACGGCCGATGCAGATCTACGTCGTCGGCGGCGCCGTCCGCGACGAATTGCTCGGCCGGCCGAATGCCGACCGCGACCACGTCGTCGTCGGCGCCACCCCGGAAGCCCTGCTGGCCTTGGGCTTCCGGCCGGTCGGCAAGGACTTCCCGGTCTTCCTGCACCCGCAGAGCGGCGAGGAATACGCGCTGGCCCGCACTGAGCGCAAGAGCGGCCGCGGCTATCACGGCTTCACTTTCCATGCCGCACCCGACGTCACGCTGGCCGAGGATCTCGCCCGCCGCGACCTGACCATCAACGCCATGGCCCGCGACGAGCAGGGCGCACTGATCGATCCGTTCAATGGCCAGGCCGATCTGGCCGACAAGGTGCTGCGCCACGTCGGCCCGGCCTTTGCCGAAGACCCGGTGCGCCTGTTGCGCATCGCCCGCTTTGCCGCGCGCTTCGCCGACTTCAGCATCGCCCCGGAAACGCTGGCCCTGATGCAGGGCATGGTCGCCGACGGCGAGGTCGACCACCTGGTCGCCGAGCGCGTCTGGCAGGAACTCGCCAAGGGCCTAATGGAAGACACGCCGGCGCGGATGTTCGAGGTGCTGCGCGAGTGCGGCGCGCTGGCCCGGCTGCTGCCGGAAGTCGATGCGCTGTTCGGCGTGCCGCAGCGCGCCGACTACCATCCGGAAGTCGACACCGGCATCCACACGATGATGGTCATCGCCCAGTCGGCCCGCCGCGGCTACGCGCTGCCGGTGCGTTTCGCCGCGCTGACCCACGATCTCGGCAAGGCGCTGACGCCGGCCGACATCCTGCCGCGCCACATCGGCCACGAGGAGCGCAGCGCGCGCCTGGTCGAGCAGCTCGCGGCCCGCCTGCGGGTACCCGGCGACTGCCGCGAACTGGCACTGCTGATGGCCCGCCACCACGGCAACATCCACCGCAGCGCCGACCTGCGCGCGGCGACCGTCGTCGGCCTGCTCGAAAAGACCGACGCGCTGCGCCGCTCGGACCGCTTCCGCCAGCTGCTGGAAGCCTGCATCTGCGACTACACCGGCCGCCTGGGTTGGGAGGATCGTCCCTACGACAGCCCGCAGCGCCTGCTCGCGGCGTTGGCCGCGGTCAACACCGTCAATGCCGGCGAGATCGCGCGCGCCTGCAGCACACCGGGGCAGATTCCCGAACGCATCCGCGCCGCCCGCGTCCGCGCCGTCAGCCAGGCGCTCGGCACCGCCTAGATGAACCGCGTCAGCACCCAGAGCAGCAGCGACAGCAGCAGGATCGAGACGAACGGAAACGTATAGCTGCGGCCGCGAAAGCGCACGGCGAAATCGCCGGGCAGCCGGCCGAAGCGGATGAAGCGGGCGAGATGCGGGGTCAGGATGCCGAGCAGGAAGATGGCGACGACCAGCGTCAGGATCCACTTCACCATGATGTGCCTTGCGTTGCGGGGCGAAAGTCGCATTTAATCACGCCTTGCCCCGACCGACCGCCATGATCACGCGCCAAACCATCGCCGGCCTCGAGCTGCTGTCCTGCCTGCCCGAGCAGAACCCGACCCGCCCCCCGCTGCTGTTCGTCCATGGCGCCTTCGCCGGCGCCTGGATGTGGAGCGACACCTTGATGCCCTTCCTGGCCGCCGCCGGCCACCCCTGCCACGCGCTGTCGCTGCGCGGCCACGGTGCCAGCCACGGCCACGAGCACATCAACTGGCATTCGGTCGCCGACTACGTGGACGATGTAGCCACCGTCGTCGACTGGCTGGGCGAAGCCCCGGTGCTGATCGGCCATTCGATGGGCGGCTTCATCGTCCAGAAATTCCTCGAGCGGCACGCGGCCCCGGGGGCCGCGCTGCTCTGCTCGGTGCCGCCGCAAGGCCTGATCGCCGCGCAGTTCCACCTGCTGTTCCAGAAACCGCAACTGTTCGCCGAAATCAACCGGATCATGGCCGGCAATTACACCGACACCGCGACCCTGCGCGAAGCGCTGTTCGCCGGCGAAGCGGACGACGCCATGCTGGCCGCCTGGCTGACCCGGATGCAGTCCGAATCGCAGCGCGCACTGTGGGACATGTCGATGTTCAACCTGCCCAATCTGCACGCCATGCACCGCCCGCCGATGCTAATCCTCGGCGCCGAACACGACGTGCTGGTGCCGGCCTTCCTGGTGCAGAGCACGGCCCACACCTACGGGCTGCCCTGCCACATTTTCCACGGCATGGGCCACGCGTTGACCCACGAAAAGGAATGGCCGCTGGTGGCGGCCATGTTGCGCGACTGGCTGGCGACCCTCAGGCCCTGACGTCGACGCTGTTGCCCAGATTGGCCGGGTTGCTGGCCACCGGCGGCAACGCCTGCAGCAACTGCAGCGCCGACTGGGCCTGGGCATCGAGGGCCTTCTTCATGACCAGGACGGCCACCGCATCGCCGGTCCTGGCCTGCGACAGGGCCGGGTTCAGGTTGCCGATTGCACCGATGTCCATCTTGCGTCACTCCAGAATAAAAACGCTATAGTTCAAGTGTAGCGGCCAACCCGACGATTGCAATGAGCCAGCCGGAAAACAACGACACCGCCTCCGTCATCCGTGAAGCGATTCGCGCCAAGCGCGAACGCAAATCGGGCCTCGTGGACGACATCGCGGCCCTCGAAGCCGCGCTGATTGCCGACATCGAAACCTTCGACCTCGATGCGGCCGAACGCCGCGCCCGCCGCGAACAGAACACCGGGGCCGGCGCCGGCATGAGCGATCCGACGCTGGTCTTTCCGGAAATCGTCCCCACCGACCCGCCGCCCCGACCGGGCGCCGGCGGCCACGACAACCGCGCGGCGATCGCCGCCGTGGCCCAGTCGGCGGCCGGCACGCTGCTCGACCAGCTGCGCCACCAGGCCGAAGTCCGCCAGCGCGAGATGCACAGCGCGCTGGCCGAACGCAGCACGACCAACGAGGCGATCGACCACGCGCTGCGCCACCTGTTCTTCTACCTACACGAACTGGTGCAGCAGCTGAACATCGTCAAGCCGGCCATTGCCCGCCAATTCCCGTTGCTCGACAACCACCTCCTGGCCGACCTGAGCTGGCACGAGGGCTTCGCCGACTACCGCACGCAGAGCCAGAGCGCTGGCGCCCTGGTCGAACTGGTCAGTTTCTCCTACCGCCTGACCGGCACCGGCCTGCCGCCGATCGAGCGCGACGGCCCGGGCGTCGAACGCTTCCGCAGCGCGCTGTTCGACTTCGGCCTGCCGTTTACCTGCAAGGAATACAAGAACGAGCGCAGCTACGTCGAGCGGGCGGAATTCCAGGTGAGCAGCGAAATCAGCGTCAGCGCCCGGTGGCGGGCCGATTTCGCCCGCGGCCTGCTGCTGCTCGAGACGCGCAACCTGGAGCGCCTGGGCAGCGCCGTCTACACGCTCCGGCCGACGGCCGTCGACGAGGCCCTGCTCGAGGAATTCGGCCGCCTGGTGCTGGGCCAGCCGAGCCAGTTCCGCGATCTGGCCCGACGCTAGCGCCGGCCGCTGGCTCGGCGCTGCCGCGCTACAGCCGGTGGCGCTGGTCGCCGGCGGCAAAGCCGCACAGCGGCTCGTCGAGGCCGCGGCCGAGGGCGATCACCTTGAACAGTTCGCCCATCTCGTGCGGCAGCAGCAATTTGTTCACGGCTCCGGCGGCGCGCAGATAGGCGGTGCTGTCGGCCGGCAGGGCGCCGAGACAGTCGAGGATGCCGCAGTCGAGCAGGAAGCGCCCCTGGCTGCCATAGCCCAGCACGTCCAGGCCGGCGCCAGCGGCCGCCACGGCGACCGCGGTGAAATCGACGTGGGCGGTGACGTCCTGCAGCCCGGGCAGGTAGAAGGGATCGGGATGGGCATGGTGCCGGTAATGGCACATCAGCGTGCCGCGGCCGCGCTGCTGGTGATAGAACTCGTGGCGCGGAAAGCCGTAGTCGATCAGCAGCAGCAGGCCGCGCTGCAGGCGGTGGCCCCATTCGGCCGTCCACGCCCGGCAGGCGAGGCCAACCTCGCTCTCGTAGCCGGGCGGCAGCTGGCACTCGTCGCCGATCTCCCGCGCTGCGGCCAGCAGGGCGCCGGTCGCCGGCCGTTCAGTCCACATGAAACTGCCGTCGGCCGCGAGGCTGACACCGCGGGCGAAAATCCCCTCTTCGCGCCAGGCGACGATATCCACCGGCAGCGCGTCGAGCAGTTCGTTGGCCACCACCACCCCAGAGAAGGTTTCCGGCAGGCAATCGAGCCAGCGCACACGCTCCGCCAGATGCGGCGCCGCAGCGGCGAGGGTGGCCCGCTGCCGCTCGCGCAGGTCGGCCGACAGATCGAGGATGCAGTACTGCTCGGGCAGGGCCTGGCAGGCTTCCAGGGCGAGCAGCAGGTCGGCGGCCAGGCGCCCGGAGCCGGCGCCGACTTCGAGCACCACCGGGGCCGAGGCGGCCATCGCCGCGGCCACCGGGCGGGCCAGCGCCTGGGCGAACAGTGGCGTCATTTCCGGCGCCGTGACGAAATCGCCGGCGGCGCCGAACTTGCGGGCACCGGCGGCGTAGTAGCCGAGTCCCGGCGCGTACAGCAAGCATTCCATGAAGCGGGCGAAGGACAGCCAGCCGCCATGCTCGCCGATTTCATCGGCCAGCAGCTGCTGCAGGCGCCGGCTGTGGGCGAGGGCATCCGGATCGGGAATCGGCAGGGTGTTCATGGGCGCTCGACAAAAGGTCAATTTTAGCGGGGCGACTGCGTCGGCGGGCCCTCCGCGTGCTATTTTCCCCCTGTCATCCCGCCGAGGAGAAACCATGCGCGTCGTCCAGAGCATCGTCCGCCAGCCCGGCGAGCCGGCTGCCGCCCTGGCGAGCTTCGGCGACAGCGCTCCGCAGCTGCTGCTGGTTTTCGGCGCCGTCAGCCACCTGAGCACCCCCGGCTTCGCCGAGCGCCTGCGCCAGGCCTTACCCGATACGCTGTTGCTTGGCTGTTCGACGGCCGGCGAGATCAGCACCGACGGTGTCGACGACGGCTGCTGCACGCTCACCGCCGTGCATTTCGGCCGCGGCCGGCTGCGCCCGGCCAGCACCACGCTAGCCGCCATGGACGACTCGTTCGAGGCCGGCGCCCGCCTCGGCCGGCAGCTGGCCGGCGCCGACCTGCGGGCGGTGCTGGTGTTCGGGCCTGGCGTCAGCATCAACGGCAGCGCGCTGGTCGACGGCATCGCCAACAGCATCGGCAGCGGCATTCCGATCACCGGCGGCCTGGCCGGCGACGGCGGCGACTTTCGCCGCACCTTCACCCTCGGGCCGGACGGCGTGCGCGACGACCGCGTCGTCGCCGTCGGCTTCTGCGGCGACGGCCTTAACTTCGGCCACGGCTCCTTCGGCGGCTGGGAGCCGTTCGGCCCGGCCCGCAAGGTCACGCGCTGCGCCGGCAACGTGCTGTACGAACTCGACGGCGAGCCGGCCCTCGCCGTGTATCGACGCTATCTCGGCGACTACGCGCGCGACCTGCCGGCTTCCGGGCTGCTGTTTCCGTTCGCCATGCTCGGCGAGGATCACGGTGCGCTCGGCCTGATCCGCACCATCCTCGGCATCGACGAGGCCAGCGGCAGCCTGACGCTGGCCGGTGAAATCGAGCCGGACGGCTACCTGAAGCTGATGCACGCCAGCACCGACAAGCTGGTCGACGGCGCCGAGGCGGCGGCCCGGGCGGCCGCGAGTGCCGGCGCCAGCGGCCTGGCGCTGCTGGTCAGTTGCGTCGGCCGCAAGCTGGCGATGGGCAGTCGCGTCGATGAGGAAATCGAGGCGGTGGCGGCCGTGCTCGGGCAGCGGATGGCCCTGACCGGTTTCTACTCGTACGGCGAGATCAGCCCCTTCGCGCCTGGCGTTGCGTGCAAGCTGCACAACCAGACGATGACCATCACCTGCCTGAGCGAAGACTGAAGGTCCGGCCGATGCGCACCCTGCTCCTGCGCCAGCTGCGCCGCAGCCTGCATCTCGCCGACGAGGGCGAGCTGGCGGCCCTGCTGGCGGCGCTGGGTGCCAATGCCGGCCAGTTGCCGCCGGCGCTGCAGCCGCTCGGTCGCGGCTTCGGCCAACTGCTCGACCAGGTCACCGCCAGCTACGAGCAGTACGAGCGCGACCTGGCCCTGCGCACGCGCAGCCTGGAGCTGTCCTCGGCCGAGTTGTCCGGGGCCAACGACAAGCTGCGCCTGGAGCTGGCGCAGCGCGAGGAGGCGATCCGTTCGCTGCGCCAGGCACTGCACGAGCTGCTGCCGGCGGAAGCGGGCGCTGCCGCCGACACCTTGCCGGCAAGCGGCGACATCGCCGCGCTCAGCGCCCGCCTCGGCGCACTGGTGCGCGACCGCGAACAGGGGCGGCGGGCGCTGGCCAACCAGAAATTCGCCCTCGACCAGCACGCCATCGTCAGCATCACCGACACCGCCGGCACCATCACCTACGCCAACGACAAGTTCTGCGCCATCAGCGGCTACCGGCGCGCCGAACTGATCGGCAGCAATCACCGGATCGTCAGTTCCGGGCGTCACCCGCGCGCCTTCTTCCGCGACATGTGGGCCTGCATCGCGCAGGGCCGGGTGTGGCACGGCGAAATCTGCAACCGGGCGCGCGACGGCGGCCAGTACTGGGTCAGCGCCACCATCGTGCCGCTGCTCGACGAGCACGGCCTGCCCGAACAGTACATCGCCATCCGCACCGACATCACCGACCGCAAGGCCGCCGAAGCCGTGGTGATCCAGGCCAAGGAGGCCGCCGAGGCGGCCAGCCGGGCCAAGAGCGACTTCCTGGCGAACATGAGCCACGAAATCCGCACGCCGATGAACGGCATCATCGGCATGACCGACCTTGCGCTCGACACCGAACTGTCGGGCGAGCAGCGGGAATACCTCGGCATCGTCAAATCCTCGGCCGAATCGCTGCTGACCATCATCAACGACATTCTCGACTTCTCGAAGATCGAGGCCGGCAAGCTTGCCGTCGAGGCAATTCCCTTCGATCTGCACCGGCTGATCGCCGATACGCTGAAGAGCCTGGCCCTGCGCGCCCACGAAAAGGAAGTCGAGCTGATCAGCGCCATCGCACCGGCGGTGCCGCGCCACCTGGTCGGCGATCCGGGGCGGATCCGGCAGATCCTGGTCAATCTGGTCGGCAACGCGATCAAGTTCACCGAGCGCGGCGAGGTCGAACTGAGCGTCGAACTGGCGGCGACGGCGGACGGGCTGGCGTCCGTCCACTTCGCGGTGCGCGATACCGGCATCGGCATCAGCCCGGAGAAGCAGGAACTGATCTTCGAGGGCTTCACCCAGGAAGACAGCTCGACCACCCGGCGCTTTGGCGGCACCGGCCTCGGCCTGTCGATCTCGCGCCGTCTGGTGGATTTGATGGACGGCCGCATCTGGCTCGACAGCATGCCGGGGCAGGGCAGCACCTTCCACGTCCGGCTGCCGCTACGCATCGACGCCGCGCCGCTGGCCGCCGGCGACAGCCATCTCGACCTGCACGGCAAGCGGATCCTGCTGGTCGACGACAACGCCACCAACCGGCGCGTGCTGGCCGGCATGCTGGCCAGCTGGGAGGTCGACAGCCAGGCGGCCGACTCCGGCGCCGCCGCGCTGGCACTGCTGCGCCAGCCGGGGCCGCCGTTCGACGCCATCATCCTCGATGCCCAGATGCCGGCGATGGACGGCTACGAACTGGCCCGCCGCCTGGCCGCCGAACACCCGCAGCTGCCGCCGCTGCTGATGCTGTCCTCGTCGGCGATGCGCGGCGATGCCCGGCGCTGCCGCGATGCCGGCATCGCCGCCTATTTTTCCAAGCCGATCGCCGCCGAGGACCTGCTCGCCGCCCTCTCGCTGCTCCTCTCCGGCGCCGCCCCGGACGGCGACCAGCCGCTCAACCGGCATTCGCTGCACGACCGGCAGCCGCCGCTCGACATCCTGCTGGTCGAGGATCACCCGACCAACCAGAAACTGGCGCTCGGCCTGCTCGGCAAATGGGGACATCGGACCACGCTGGCCGGCGACGGCCACGAAGCCCTCGCGCAGTTCGCCGCCCACCGCTACGACCTGATCCTGATGGACGTGCAGATGCCGGTCATGGGCGGCATCGAGGCTACTCGCCGGATCCGCGCCCGGGAACGGGAAGGCGGCCTGGCCCGGACGCCGATCATTGCGATGACCGCCGCCGCCCAGGACGAGGATCGGGCCGCCTGCCTGGTGGCCGGAATGGACGACTTCGTCAGCAAGCCGATCCGGCTCCGGGAAGTCCTGGAAAAACTGCTCGCCTACGGCGCCCGCACCGCCAGCGCGCCCGCGGCCGCCTTCGATTACGCGGCGGCGCTGCGGCGGGCCGACCGCGAGACGGTCGAGATCGTCACCGGCATTTTCCTCGCCACCTGGAAGCGCGACATCGAACGCCTGCGCGCCGCCGTCGCCGATGGCGACGGTCCGCTGACCGAACGCGCGGCGCACGGCTTCCGCTCGTCGCTCGCCTGTTTCGCCGCCGATCCGGCGGTGGCGCTGGCCGCCCAGCTGGAAAGCCAGGCGCGGCGCGGCCGCCTGGCCGGCATGGCGGCCACCATCGGTGCGCTGGAAGGCGAAATAAGCACGCTGGCCAGCCATCTAAGGCTCGTGACGTCGGCCGACTCGCGGTAGACTGACGCCTTTGGGCCGCTGGCCCAGCCACGATCCTCCCGGCGCCCGCGCCCCTGCCCGATGACTGCCTCGAACACCCTCCTGAAACTCCGTCGCCACCTCGAAAGCCGCACCGGCAAGGCGATCGGCGACTACAACATGATCGAGGACGGCGATACCGTCCTCGTCTGCTGCTCCGGCGGCAAGGATTCCTACACCCTGCTGGCCATGCTGCAGGCCCTGCAGCAGCGCGCCCCGATCCGCTTCCGCCTGGTGGCGATGAATCTCGACCAGAAGCAGCCCGGCTTCCCGGCCGACGTGCTGCCGCGCTATTTCGAGTCGCTCGGCATCGAGCACCGCATCGTCGAGGCCGACACCTATTCGGTGGTCAAGGAAAAGATCCCGGAAGGCAAGACCACCTGCTCGCTGTGCTCGCGCCTGCGCCGCGGCATCATCTACCGCACCGCCAAGGAACTGGGCGCCAACAAGATCGCGCTCGGCCACCACCGCGACGACATGGTCCACACGCTGTTCCTGAACATGCTGTTCGGCGGCAAGCTGAAGGCCATGCCGCCCAAGCTGGTCACCGACGACGGCGCCCATGTCGTGATCCGGCCGCTGGCCTATTGCGCCGAAGCCGACATCGCCAAGTTCGCCCGCGGCATGGAATTCCCGATCATCCCGTGCAACCTGTGCGGCTCGCAGGAAAACATGCAGCGCCAGAAGATCCGCGAAATGATGCAGGACTGGGACCGCCGCTACCCCGGCCGGACCGAGGCGGTATTCACCGCGATGCAGAATGTCGTGCCGTCGCACCTGGCCGACAATGTGCTGTTCGACTTCCCCGGCCTGACGCTCGACACCCCGGTCGAGGAGGGCGATATCGCCTTCAATGCGCCCGAGATGCCGATCGCCGGGACCTTTCCCTTAAGTCTCTCGACATAATGCTGATGCAATGAGCTTCAGCATATAATCGCAGCCACCCCAACCCGCCGATATGCAGCCCCCGATGTCCGCCACGCACCACCGCATGATCGTGATGTTTGCCGATGTATCCGGCAGTGCCGGCCTGTTCGAGCGCCTCGGCGACACCGAGGCGATGCATGCCGTCGAACGCTGCCTGAAGCGCATGAAACGCTCGATCGACGGCTACCGCGGGCGCACCATCCAGATCGTCGGCGACGAACTGCTGGCCGTCTTCGAATCAGCCGAGGACGCCTGCCAGGCGGCCATCGACATGCAGCAACGGATCGCCGACCTGCCGCCGGTCTCCGGTCTCAAGCTGACCATCCGCATCGGCCTGCACGCCGGCCCGGTTACCGAGGAAGGCGACAAGCTGAGCGGCGAGGTAGTCACCAACGCCGCCCGCA
>DASUZG010000127.1:0-9595 GCA_036376995.1 Azonexus sp.
AGCTGTGAAATTTCCCGGTTGATCGGCTCGTCCTCGACCAGCAGCACGCGCTTGCCGGCATGCAGCGCCAGCACCCGGCTTTCGGCATCGCCCAGGGCGGCGCTGGCGGCCGGTGCGACCAGCGGGCGCTCGCCCTGCGCCAAGCGCACCGTGAACCAGAAGCTGCTGCCCTGCCCCGGCACGCTGTCGGCGCCGGCCTCGCCGCCCATCAGCCGGGCCAGCTGGCGGGCGATGGCCAGCCCGAGGCCGGTGCCCTTGTAGAGCCGGGTGGTCGAACTGTCGGCCTGCTCGAAGGCCTGGAACAGCCGGGCCAGCACCTCGGGCGCAATGCCCGGACCGGTATCGTCGACCGCGAAGCGCAGCACGACGCCCTGGGCATCCGTCGCGACGATCTGCGAGCGGATCACGACCCGCCCGCGCTCGGTGAACTTGACCGCGTTCGACGCGTAATTGAGCAGCGCCTGGGTCAGCCGGGTGGCGTCGCCGAGCAGCCCCTCGGGCAGCGGCGCAAGGTCGCTGACGACGGCCAGGCCCTTTTCGCGGGCGGCCTCGCCGATGATCGAGGTGACGTTGGCGACGATCTGCGCGACGTTGACCGGCAACTGCTCGATCCGCAGCTTGCCGGCCTCGATCTTGGACAGGTCGAGGATGTCGTTGATCAGCGCCAGCAGGTGGTTGGCCGAGTGCTCGATCTTGGTCAGGTAGCCGTGCTGCCGGTCGTCGATGCCGCTGCGCCGGAGCAGGTGCAGCATGCCGATGATGCCGTTCATCGGCGTCCGGATCTCGTGGCTCATGTTCGACAGGAAGGCCGCCTTCGAGCGGGCCGCCTGGTTGGCGGCATCGCGCGAGACGGCGAGCGAGGCATTGGCCTCCTGCAGGGCGAGCGTCTTGCTCGCCACCAGGTCCTCAAGATGCTCGCGGTAGGCCTCGACTTCGCGCTGCAGCTGCTTCTTCTCGGTGATGTCCTGCTTGATCGCCAGGTAGTCGGTGATCTCCCCGTCGTCGCGGCGGACCGGCGAAATGATTTCGGACTCGACGTAGACCTCGCCGTTCTTGCGCCGGTTGACCAGCTCGCCGATCCAGACCTCGCCAGCCCGCAGCGTCGCCCACATCGCCTCGTAGACGGCGCGCGGCGTGTGGCCGGCATTGAGCAGCCGCGGATTGCGCCCGATCAGCTCGTCCCAGGCATAGCCGCTGCTGGTCATGAAGGCGCGGTTGACGTACTCGATGTTGCCGTCGGCATCGGTGATGCAGATGCCCTCGGGGCTCTGCTCGACGGCCTGGTGCAGCTTGGCCAGTTCCTTCTCGGCCGCCTTGCGCCGGCTGACGTCGCGGGTCAGCGCCAGGTGCGCGGTAATCCGCCCCTGGGTGTCGCGCATCGGCACGGCGTGGGTTTCCATCCAGCGGCGCTGGCCGCGCAGGCCGATCAGTTCGAATTCGAGCGTTCCCGCCTCGCCGGCGAAGACGCGCCGGTTCAGTTCGAGAAAGGCCGCGCGGTATTCCGGCACGACCAGGTCGATGACCGACTGGCCGGCCACCTGGGCCAGGGAGTCGGCCTCGATCATCGCCAGCCCGGCCGGATTCATTTCCAGCAGCGTGCAATCCTCGGCCAGCAGCTTCACGCATTCCGGCTCGGTGTCGATGATGGTCTTCAGTTCCAGTTCGCGCTGCGCCAGGCGTTCCAGCGCCTGCTGCCGCTCGCTGACATCGCGCGACGAGGCGACCAGCAGCGCCTGGCCATCCAGCTCCAGGCAGCGGCAGGTGATCTCGACGTCGATCAGGTGGCCGTCGCAGTGGCGGTGCCGGGTCTGCAGGCGCAAGGTTTCGCCGCTGGCCCGCAGCCGGCCGATGCCGTCCAGGATCTGTTCGAGGCTCTTGCTGGCATCGATGGCATCGATGCGCACCTGCCCGATGGCTGCCGGCGTCAGGCCGAGCATGGCGAGGAAGGCCGGGTTGGCATCCACCAGGTAACCGTCAGTATCGAGCACGTGGATGCCGTCGGTGGCGGTATCGACCAGCGCCTGCTTGCGCAGGATGGTTTCCCAGGACTGGCGGTGCTTGAGCTGGTACCACCACAGCCCGCCGCCGGCCAGCGCCGCCACGGCCAGGTAGAGCAGCGCCCAGACCAGCGCCCGCTGGCGCCAGTCGGCGAAGATGGCCTCACTGTCGCGCCCGACCGCCAGCACCAGCGGGTAATCCATGCCCAGGCTGGTCGGCTGGATGGTATGCACGGCCATCATCCGCTCCTCGCCGGTGGCGGCGCTACCTGCCAGGAAACTGCTGTGGTTGCCGCTGTCGCTGTGGCGGGTGAAGAAGGAACCGGGCACGGCGAGGTTCTTGCCGGCCTGCTCCGGGCGCTCGGGGATCGTCATGATCTGCACGCCGTTGCCGTGGGCCAGCGCCGTCCACATGTCCTCGGCGTAGAGGGTGCGTTCGAGCAGGTGGCCGATAAAGGGCATGTCCATGGTCGCCATGACCACGCCGGCAAACTGCCCGCGGCGATCGTAGAGCTTGCGCGAGATGGTGAAGGTATAGGTGCCGAACACCGTCTGGAACGGCGGCGAGACGACCCGCAGCTCGCCGCTGCGTGCCGCGCTGGCGAGGCTGAAATACTGGCGGTGGGCAAAATTCTGGCCGATCAGGGCGCTGCGGTTGGAGGCCATGACCTCGCCCGTCGCCGACATCAGCATCAGGATGTCGGCCCCCTGGCCGAGGACGGCCAGTTGCGTCAGCTGCTCGTTGGCCGTTTGCCAGCGGTCGCCGGCGGCCGACCAGGCGGCCGCACGCTCGATCATGACCTGCAGCAGCTGGTCGGTGCCCTGCAGGCGGCGCTCGATGATATCGGCCGAAATGGCGGCAAGATTGGTCAGATGCTGGCGCTCTTCGCCGGCCTTGACGCGATGCGAATCGTGGATGTTGTAGCCCATGATCGCTGCCAGCACGACCATGAACGCGAACAGCAGCTTCCACTGGGTGTGGAAGACCCTCATCGCCAGCCCCTCCCGTTGCATAGCCGTTATTACGCATGACTATAGCCGAAATCTATCGCAGACTGATGGCACCGTCCGTCGGACCGGCCGGACCGCCGGCACTTAGCACGCTCGCATTGCCCACGACCTACTACTAAAGTAATATCGACGGATAATCTGCCTCAGGCCTGCGATGCCCTCCCCCACCAGTTCCCCGTTCAAGGAATGGCTGCTCCTCAGTGCGGCCCTGCTGACGTTGGGCAGCTTCGTCACCTGGACGCTGGTCGACGAGCATGCCGCCATCGAGGCGCGCGAACGCGAACATCTCGCCGCCCAGACCAGGATCGTGCACGAGAACCTCGGCCGCCAGCTCGATGCGGTGGCCCGCGTGCTGGCCAGCCACCGCGACGAACTGCCGCGCTGGCGCCAGCTGCCGGACGGCATGGCGCGCGCCAGCGAACGCCTGCGCGCCTTCACCGAGGCCATGCCGGGCGTCAGCACGATCACCATCGTCGATGCCGAGGGGGTCGTCCAGGCCGCCAACATCCCCGCGCTGCTCGGCCGCAATTTCCGCGAGCGCGACTATTTCCAGGCCCCGCTGCAGCAGCCGGATGCCCGCCGGCTCTATGTCAGTCCGCCGTTCAAGACGGCGCTCGGGCTGTGGTCGATGAGCCTGGCGCTGATGATTCCCGGCGCGGATGGCGAATTCGCCGGCGTCGTCACCGCCATCCTCGACCCCGAGGAATTCCGCATCCTGCTCAATTCGGTGAATTACGCCCCGGACATGTGGTCGTCGCTGGCCCACGGCGACGGCAAGCTGTTCCTGATGATGCCGGAACGGCCGGAGCTGGCCGGCATCGACCTCGCCCAGGCCGACTCGATGTTCAGCCGCCACCGGGCCGGCGACCAAACGACGACGGTGCTGAGCGGCACCGAACCGATCACCGGCGAGCAACGCATCATGGCGCTGCAGACCGTGCAGCCGGCGGCGCTGAACATGGACAAGCCGCTGGTGGTCGCCGTCGCCCGCGACCGCGACGCCCTGTTCGCCAACTGGCGCAACGAGGCGCAGGCGCGCGGCGGCCTGTTCGCGCTGCTGGCGCTGACCTGCTGCGTCGCCCTCGCCCTGCTGCAGCACCGCCGGCGCCTGGCGGAACACGAGGCGGCCATCGCCGAAGACGCGCTGCGCGAGAAGACGCGGGAACTGGAAGGCTTCTTCAACATTTCCGTCGACCTGATCGGCATCTTCGATTTCGCCGGCCACTTCCTCAAGCTCAATCCGGCCTGGGAACAGACGCTCGGCTACCGCCTGAGCGAACTGGAAGGCGCACCCTCCATCGATTTCGTCCATCCCGACGACCGCGCCGCCACCGAAGCCGCCGCCGCCGAACTGGCGGCCGGCCGGCCGGTGGTCAATTTCATCAACCGCTACCGGACCAAGGGCGGCGACTACCGTTACATCGAGTGGCATTCGACGCCCTACGACAACCGCCTGATCTATTCGGCCGCCCGCGACGTCACCGACAGCCAGGAGCGCGAGCGCCAGCTCAAGGAAGCGAGCGCCCGCGCCGAAGCCGCCAGCCGGGCGAAGAGCGCCTTCCTGGCCAACATGAGCCACGAGATCCGCACGCCGATGAACGCCGTGCTCGGCCTGCTGCAGCTGCTGCAGCACACCGCCCTCGACGAACGCCAGCGCGACTACACCCACAAGGCACAGGGCGCGGCCCAGTCGCTGCTGGCCATCCTCAACGACATCCTCGACTTCTCCAAGGTCGAAGCCGGCAAGATGACGCTCGACCCGACGCCCTTCCGCCTCGACGACCTGCTGCGCAATCTGTCGGTGGTGCTGTCGGCGGCGCTGCACAACCGCGAGCTGGAAGTGCTGTTCCAGCTCGACCCCGGCATCCCGCGCATCCTGCACGGCGACGGCCTGCGCCTGCAGCAGGTGCTGCTGAACCTGGCCGGCAACGCCATCAAGTTCACGCCGCACGGCGAAGTGGTGGTCGCGCTGCAACTGCGGCAGGCGACGGCCGATGCGGTGCGCATCTGCTTCTCGGTCCGCGACACCGGCATCGGCATTCCGCCCGAGCGGCTGGCTGCGGTGTTCGAAGGCTTCACCCAGGCCGAAAGCTCGACCACGCGCCGCTACGGCGGCACCGGCCTGGGCCTGGCGATCAGCCAGCGCCTGGTGCGCCTGATGGGCGGCGAACTGGCCGCCGAAAGCACGCCCGGGGAAGGCAGCCACTTCCATTTCACCCTCGATTTCGCCCGCGACGTCGATGCCGAGGCCACCGAGCGGGGCAGCGGCAGCGATGTGGCGGGCCGGCCGCTGCGCGTGCTGATCGTCGACGACAACGCCATCGCCCGCGACGTGCTGGCCGGCATGGCCCGCTCCTTCGGCTGGCAGGTGGCCACCGCCGCCACCGGCAATGCGGCCATCGATTGCCTGCGCCGGGAGGCCGCCGAAGGCCGCCCCTTCGACATCCTCTGCATCGACTGGATCATGCCCGGCCTCGACGGCTGGGAGACGGTCCGGCAAATCCGCGACGCGCAGGACGACAGCCATACGCCGGCGATCCTGATGATCACCGCCCACGGCCGCGAACTGCTGGCCGAGCGCCTGGACGGGCAAAACAACCCGCTCGACGGCTACCTGGTCAAGCCGGTGACGCCGTCGATGCTGTTCGACGCGGTGGCCGAAGCGACCCACGGCGCCTCGGTGCATGTCGACCGCCGGGCCGGCGTGCGGCTGCCGCCGGTCGCCGCCGAGCGGCCGCTGACCGGCCTGCGCCTGCTGCTGGTCGAGGACAATCCGCTCAACCAGCAGGTGGCGCAGGAACTGCTCGGCCATGCCGGCGCCCGGGTCGAGGTCGCCAACGACGGCCGCCAGGGCATCGAGTGCGTGCGCCGTGCCGAGCCGCCGTACGACGCCGTGCTGATGGACATCCAGATGCCCGAGATGGACGGCTACGAGGCCACCGACATCCTGCGCCGGGAGCTCGGCATGACCCTGCCGATCATCGCCATGACCGCCAACGCCATGCCCAGCGACCGCACCGCCTGTCTGGCCGCCGGCATGAACGACCATATCGGCAAGCCGATCGACATCGCCGAGCTGAGCAGCGTGCTGCTGCGCCACTGCCGCGGCCAGGCGGCCGCGCCCCGCCCGCCCGCCGAGCGCGGCGCGGCGACCGGCGACCTGCCGGAACTGCCCGCCGGCTTCGACCTGGCCGCCGCGCTGGCCCGCCTCGACGGCAATCGCAGCCTCTTTGCCAGCCTGGTGCGACGCTTCGCGGTCGACCAGCAAAACCTGGTGGCCGGTGCCGACCAGGCCCTGGACCGGGGCGACCGCGTAGCCGCCGCACGCGAACTGCATACCCTGAAGGGGCTGGCCGGAACGCTCGGCGCGACCGCGCTGGCGACGCAGGCGGCGGACACCGAAAGCCGCCTGCGCAGCGGCAGCGACGACGCCGCCGACGCCCGGCTGCTGGCCGCGCTGCGCGCCCCGCTGAGCGAGGTCACGGCCCGGCTGCTCGACGTCGCCGAAACCTTCACGCCCGCCACAGCGGCCGCCGCCCCGGCCGCCGATCCGCAGTGGCTGCGCGCCCAGCTGGCGGAACTGGCCGCCCTGTTGGGCGAGCACAACATGCGCGCCGTGGCTGTTCACGGCCAGCTGCGCGCCACCACCACCGGCCTGCCGGACGACCGCCTGGCCGCCCTCGACGAGGCGATGGCCGGCCTCGATTTCACGACTGCCCGCCTCCAGGCAGACCATCTTCTGAGCCTGCTCCCATGACCCCCGCCTACAACCTGCCGCCCGAAGTCAGCGCCCTGGTCAGCCTGCCGGAACGTCCGCGCCTGCTGATCGTCGACGACCAGCCGATCAACATCCAGACGTTGCACCAGATTTTCCAGGCCGACCACGAAGTGTTCATGGCCACCAGCGGCCAGCGCGCCCTCGATTTCTGCCGCCACAACACGCCGCCCGACCTGATCCTGCTCGATGTCGTGATGCCCGGCATGGACGGCCTGGAAGTCTGCCGCCAGCTGAAAAGCAGCCCGGCCACCGCCGATACGCCGATCATCTTCATCACCGCCCAGTCCGACCCGACCGACGAAACCCGCGCCCTCGAAGCCGGCGGCGTCGATTTCATCAGCAAGCCGGTCAATCCGGCGGTGGTGCGCGCCCGCGTCAAAACGCACCTGACGCTGAAGGCACAGAACGAGCTGCTGCGCAGCCTGGTGTTCGTCGACGGCCTGACCGGCGTCGCCAACCGCCGCCGCTTCGACGAGGTGCTGCCGGCCGAATGGCGGCGCTGCCGGCGCAGCGGCACGGCGCTGACCCTGCTGATGATCGACATCGACCATTTCAAGCGCTACAACGACCGCTATGGCCATCCCGCCGGCGACGCCTGCCTGCAGCGGGTGGCCGGCGCCTTGAAGGCGCGCTTCAGCCGCTCGCACGACCTGGTGGCGCGCTACGGCGGCGAAGAATTCGTCTGCCTGATGCCGGAATGCGAACTGGCCGCCGGCCTGCGCAAGGCCGAGGAACTGCACGCGGCGATCGGCGAGCTGGCCATCGCCCACGAGGATTCGCCGACCGCCGCGACGGTCACGCTGAGCATCGGCATCGCCACCATCCACCCCGATTCCGAGCACAACCCGGACGACCTGCTGGCCACCGCCGACACCGCGCTGTACGCCGCCAAGGATGGCGGGCGCAACGCCAGCCGCAGCCTAACCGTCTGAAGCAGACGGGCCTCAGAGCCCGGCGACGAAATCGACCAGCGCGGCCAGTACCGCCGCTTCCTGGTCGCGCTGCGGCGTGTGGCCGCATTGGGCGAGCTTGAGCAGCCGGGTGCCGGGTACCCGTTCGGCGATGGTGTCGATCTGGCGCATCGTCGCGTACTCGTCGTCCTCGCCCTGGATGGCCAGCACCGGGCAGGCGATGCGCGGCAGGAACTCCTCGATGTTCCAGTCGCGAAAGGCCGGCGACAGCCAGGTATCGTTCCAGTCGCAGAACACCTGCCCGGTCCGCGCATGGTGGTAGCGCGCGAGCTTCTTGGGCAGATCGGTGGTTTCCCAGGCCGCCCGTGCTTCGCGGATGCCGGCCAGCGTCACTTCCTCGACAAATTCGTGCGGCGCCAGCACGGCGATGCCGCGCGGCACGTCGGGGAAACTGCCGGCGAAGATCAGGGCGATGCTGCCGCCATCGCTGTGGCCGATCAGCACCGGCCGCTCGATGCCGAGCGCGGCGAGCAGCGCGGGCAGCGCCTGCTGCGCTTCGCGGTGCATGTAGTCGGGCTGGCGCGCTTCCGGCCAGGGCTGCGAGCCGCCGTAGCCGGCGCGCGACCACACGATCGTGCGGCAGCCGGTGGCGGCCGCCAGTTGTTCGGGAAAATGCCGCCACATGGCGACACAGCCCAGGCCCTCGTGCAGCAGCAGCAGGGTCGGCCGGTCTTCGGCCGTGGCGGGGAAATCCCGGTATTCCAGCCGGCAGCCGGCAACGCTCAGGTGCTTCATGCGGCGAGCAGGAATTCGCGGACGACGGAAATCTGCATCTCGTCGAGGAACATCGGCGCATGGCCGACGCCGGGAATCTCGGCCAGCGCGGCGCGCGGACCGCGCTCGCCCATCTGCTGCCAGGTGGCGCGCGGCAGCAGGTCCGACTCGGCGCCGCGGATCGCCAGCACCGGGCCGGCGAGGCGCTCGTACACCGGCCACAGGTCGATGTCCTGGTCGACGAAGGCGGCCTTGAACGGCGCCGCGATCTGCGGATCGTAGAGAAAGCCCCAGCGGCCGTCGGCGCGCCGGGCGACGCTCGATTCGGTCAGCTGCCACCACTGCGCCTCGGTCAACGGGCCGAACGGCGCGCTGACCAGCTTGACGTAAGCCAGCGCCTCGTCGAAGGTGGTCCAGGTCGGATCGGTGCCGACGTAGGTGGCGATGCGGTGCAGCGCCTCGACGGTGATCACCGGCCCGACGTCGTTGAGCACCAGACGGCCGACCGGCGTCCCGTCCTGGGCCGCCAGGGCCATGCCGATCAGGCCGCCCATCGAACTGCCGACCCAGTCGACGCGCTCGACGCCGAGGCGGGCGATCAGCGTCACCATGTCGGCGACGTACTGCGGCACCGCGTAGCCGGCCGGATCGCGCAGGCGGCCGCTCTGGCCGCGGCCGACGACATCCGGACAGATGACCCGGTAATGCGCCGACATCGCCTCGGCCAGCGCATCGAAATCGCGGCCGTTGCGGGTCAGGCCATGCACGCAGACCAGCACGCGCGGATTGTGGCGGTCGCCCCACTCGGTATAGGCCATCCGGTGCAGACCGGACGGGCTGAGACATTGAACGGTCTGCTGCTGGAATTTCATGGCGATTCCCTCCTGCCTGAAATGTATCACCGTCCATGCCAGTAGCGCTGCCGGTCCTGGCGCCAGGCGCCGATGGCCACGCCGTCCGGGCGCAGCGCCACGCGCAGCGCGCCGTCGCGATCGGTGCGCCAGACCTGCGCCCCGCCGGCGACATAGCGCGCCACCACCTCGCCGCGCGGATGCCCGAAGCGGTTGCGGTAGCCGGCCGAGAACAGCGCGTGGCGGGCGCCGACCGCGGCGACGAAGGCCGGC
>DASUZG010000128.1:0-2010 GCA_036376995.1 Azonexus sp.
GGCGATGGTCTGGCTGTCGTCGAGCGCGCCGAATGCTGCCGGCCAGCAGGCCTCGGCACCAGCCTCCGGGCCCGGTGCCAGTGCGGCGCACCAGGCGACGCTGACGCAGTACTGCCTGACGTGCCACAACGCCCGAGTGAAGACCGCGGGTCTGTCGCTCGAGCCCCTCGACCTCGCCCGGGTGGCCGACGACGCCGACATGTGGGAGCGCGTGGTGCGCAAGCTGAGGGTCGGCGCCATGCCGCCTCATGGCATGAAGCGGCCCGACTCCGCCACCAACGATCGGCTGATCGCCTGGCTCGAAGGTGAGCTGGACCGGACGGCGGCCAAACCGTTCCCCGGCCGGCCGGTCCTCCGGCGGCTGAATCGCGCCGAGTACAGCAACGCGATCCGCGACCTGCTGGGCCTCGACGTGGACGTCACCTCGCTGCTGCCGCCCGACGACTCGGCGTTCGGTTTCGACAACGTCGCTGATGCGCAGGGCAGTTCGCCGGCATTGCTGCAGGCCTACCTGGCGGCCGCGCGCAAGATCAGCGCGGTCGCGGTCGGCGATCTGCGCATGGGCGTCGGCAGCGACACCTATACCGTGCGCCAGGATTTGTCGCAGGACATTCACCTCGAGGGCTTGCCGTTCGGCACGGTCGGCGGGCTGGTCGCACGCCACGCTTTCCCTGTGGACGGGGAGTACGACTTCCAGGTCCGCTTGTATCGAACCAACCTGAGCGCGATCCGCGGGCTCGAAGATCCGCAGGAGCTGGAGTTGCTGATCGACGGCGAGCGCGTTCACGGCGCGCTTCTCGGCGGCAACGAGGATCTGGCCGCGCTGCAGAAGAACCCGACCACCACATCGGATGCGATCGAGGCGACACGGCTCAAGGTCCGCCGCTTCGTCAAGGCCGGCCAGCGTGACGTGGCGGCGGCGTTCCTGGAAAAGACGTCTCCGGCGTTCGAGGCGCACCGCCTGCAGCGGTTCATCCGCGACTTCGCCAACCCGTTCGACGCCGAAGGCGCGCCGCACGTGCAGTCGATCACGATCCAGGGTCCCTACAACGCCAAGGGCGTGGAAAAGCCGGTCAGCGCCGCGCTGTTCGTGTGCCGCCCCAGGACGGCTGGGGACGAAGAGTCATGCGCCCGGCGCATCGTCACGACCTTCGGCCGCCGCGCCTTTCGCCGGCCGTTGTCGGCAGGGGAGATCGCCAATATCCTGTCGTTCTACCGCGAGGGCCGGAAGGACCAGAACTTCGACACTGGCATCCAGTTCGCGCTGCGCCGGATTCTGGCGAGTCCGTCTTTCGTCTTCCGGCCAGAGGCCGAGCCGTCCGCGCTGGCTGCTGGCAATGCCTACGCCATCTCCGATCTCGAGCTGGCGTCACGGCTGTCGTTCTTCTTCTGGAGCACCGTCCCCGACGAGGCGCTGCTCAGAAGCGCCGAACAGGGCCGGCTGCGCCAGCCTGCCGAACTGTCGGGGCAGGTGCGCCGCATGCTCAAGGACGCGAAGGCGTCGGCGTTCGTCAGCAACTTCGCCGGCCAGTGGCTGCACCTGCGCAACCTGAAGGGCAAGGTGCCGAACTCCGACCTCTTCCCCGACTTCGACGACAACCTGCGGCAGGCCTTTCAGCGTGAGGCCGAGCTGTTTTTCGAAAGCATCGTCCAGGAGGACCGCAACGTCCTCGACCTGATGACGGCGGACTATACGTTCGTCAACGAGCGGCTGGCGCGGCACTACGGCATCCCGGGCGTCTTCGGCAGCGACTTCCGCCGCGTGACGCTGAGCGACGATGCGCGGCGCGGCATCCTGGGCAAGGGCGCGGTGCTGCTGGTGACGTCGCACGCCAACACCACGTCGCCGGTGCTGCGCGGCAAGTGGGTGCTCGAGAACGTCATCGGCGCGCCGCCGCCGGCGCCGCCCGCCGATCCGGCTGCGCAAGCCGCGCAGGCGGCCCCGCCCGCCGCGGGCGGACGGGGCGGCGGACGCGGTGGTCCTCCGAGCCCGCCGTCGATGACGGTGTT
>DASUZG010000129.1:0-5762 GCA_036376995.1 Azonexus sp.
GCCGACGATGGCGACGCGCAGCTGCGTGAAGTCCTTCTTGTAGTGCCGGATGGTGTACATGTCGAGCAGGCCCTGCGTCGGGTGGGCATGGCGCCCGTCGCCGGCATTGACGACGTGGATGTCGTCGCGGCCGATGCGCTGCAGGTGCTCGGCGATCAGGTAGGGCGCGCCGCTCGATGCGTGGCGGACGACGAACAGGTTGGCGTGCATGGCGCACAGGTTGTCGATGGTGTCGAGCAAGGTTTCGCCCTTGGCCGTCGACGACTTGTTGATGTCGAGATTGATGACGTCGGCCGAGAGGCGCTTGGCGGCGATCTCGAAGGTGGTGCGGGTGCGCGTCGAGTTTTCGAAGAACAGGTTGAAGACGCTCTTGCCGCGCAGCAGCGGCACCTTCTTCACGTCGCGCGCCGAGACTTCCATGAACGACTCGGCGGTATCGAGAATCTGGGTCAGGATGCGCTGCGGCAGGCCCTCGATGGAAAGCAGATGGCTCAGTTCGCCATCCTTGTTCAACTGCGGGTTATGCATGTTCCAGCCTCCACACCAGGCAACCATCGTCGTTCTTGTCCAGCACCAGGCTCTCGTCGGCGGCCAGCGCCACGTCCCAGACGCAGGCCGTGGCCGCCACCGGCAGCTCGCGTCCGCCGCGGTCGGCCAGCACCACCAGCTCGACCGAGGCCGGGCGGCCGTAATCGAACAGTTCGTTGATCGCCGCCCGCGTCGTGCGGCCGGTGTACAGCACGTCGTCGACCAGCACGACATGCCGCCCTTCGACGTCGAACGGGATCACGGTCGGCTTCACTTGCGGGTGCAGCCCCTTGGCGGCGAAATCGTCACGGTAGAAGGAGACGTCGATCAGGCCGATCTCCTCGTCGAGACCGAGCAATTCACGCAGACGGTTGGCGATCCAGGCGCCGCCGCTGTAGATGCCGACCAGCGCGGGCCGGCGGTGGAGCTGCGGACGCAGGAGTTCGGCCAGATGGCGGCACTGGGCCTCGGCGTCAGGCAACGGGGTGGGCAGGGATGACATGGGACGGGCTTTCGAACCAGGTTTGAAGAATCAGTTGCGCCGCCACTGCGTCGAGCAGGGGCTTGGCGCTGCGGCTGTTGCGGCCGGTTTCGCGCAGGCGGGCCTCGGCGTCGAGCGACGTCATGCGCTCGTCGGCATAGGAAACCGGCAGATGGAAGCGTCTTTGCAGGCGTTCGCCGAATTTGGTCGCCTGCTTGGTCATTTCATGCGGCGTCCCGTCGGCATGGGTCGGCAGGCCGACGACCAGCAGCACCGGCTGCCACTCGGCGATCAGGCGGCCGATCGCCGCCATCCGCTCGTCGTTGGTTTCGGCGTGGATCACGGTCAGCGGATGGGCGCTGCCCAGCAGGCTTTCCCCGGTGGCGACGCCAATGCGCTTTGCGCCGAAATCGAAGGCCAGGACCGTGCCTTCAGGCATGCCCGGCGACGTCGGAAAGCTGGGTGAAGCTGATGCCGAGATTCTGCATCGCCGCCGGCAGGCGCTCCTCGGGCGGCAGGTCGAACAGGATGGCGGCCTTGGCCGGCACGGTAAGCCAGGAATTCTGCGCCAGCTCCTCTTCGAGCTGCCCGGCATCCCAGCCGGCGTAACCGAGGCTGACCAGGATTTCCGCCGGCTGGCCGGTGCTGGCGACGGCGGCCAGCACGTCGCGCGAACTGGTCAGCCCGACCTGGTCGTTGATCGACAGCGTCGATTGCCAGGCACCCAGCGGACGATGCAGCACGAAGCCGCGGTCGAGTTGCACCGGGCCGCCGAAATACACCGGTAGCTTGGCCAAGTCGTCCATTTCCAGCTTGATGTCGATCTTCTCGAACAGGCCCGCCAGATTGAGGTCGATCGGGCGGTTGACGATGATCCCGAGGGCGCCGTTCTCGTTGTGCTCGCAGATATAGACCAGCGCGTTGGAGAAATAGGGATCCTCCAGCGCCGGCATGGCGATGAGAAAATGGTCGGTGAGATTGACGCTGTCCATGGCGGGAATTTTAAACTTCGACGGAGGACAAACCAACCATGCCCCAAGAAAAAGCCCTCGTCTGGTTCCGGCGCGACCTGCGCGACCACGACCATGCTGCGCTGGCGGCGGCGCTGGCCCAGGCCGGGCAGGTTTTCTGCGCCTTCGTCTTCGATACCGACATCCTCGATGCGCTGCCCGAGCGGGACGACCGGCGCTTGCCGTTCATCCGCGATTCCCTGCTCGAACTCGACGCGGCGTTGCGCGCCCGCGGCGGCGGGCTGATCGTGCGGCACGGTCGGGCCACCGAGGCGATTCCGCAGCTCGCGCGGCAACTCGGCGTCGCCACGGTGTTCGCCAACCGCGATTACGAACCGGCCGCCAAAACCCGCGACACCGCCGTCGCCAGCACCCTGGCGGCAGCCGGCATCAGCTTCGTCGCGCTGAAGGACCAGGTGATTTTCGACGGTGACGAGGTCCTGACCGGCGCCGGCGCACCCTTTACGGTATTCACCCCGTACCGGAATGCCTGGCGCCGGCGCCTGACGGCGGCCGATCTCGGCGAATGCCGGAGCGGCGGCCGCTTGGCCCCGGTGCCGGCCGGGAGCCTGCCGACCTTGGCCGAACTCGGCTTTGCCGCCAGCGACCCGGGTGCTCCCGGTCCGCGTCCCGGCATGTCCGGCGCCCGTTCGTTATGGGATGCATTTCGCGGCGAACGCCTCGAGCGTTACGGCAACGACCGCGATTTCCCGGCCCTCGCCGGCGTCTCCCGGCTGTCGGTGCATCTGCGCTTCGGCACCATTGCCATCCGCGAGCTGGTCCGCACGGCACTGAGCCGCGGTGCCGAATCGTGGCTCGACGAGCTGATCTGGCGCGATTTCTACTACATGATCCTCGACCGCTTTCCGCACGTCGTCAGCGGCGCCTTCAAACCGGCCTACGACGCCATCCGCTGGGACGACTGGCCGGCCGGACTGGCTGCCTGGCAAGAGGGGCGCACCGGCTACCCGCTGGTGGATGCGGCGATGCGGCAATTGAATCAGTGCGGCTGGATGCACAACCGCCTGCGCATGGTCAGCGCCTCGTTCCTGTGCAAGGATCTCGGTCTCGACTGGCGACTGGGCGAAGCCTACTTCGCCCGGCGCCTGATCGATTTCGACCTCGCCGCCAACAATGGCGGCTGGCAGTGGGTGGCGTCCAGCGGCTGCGATGCGCAGCCCTACTTCCGCATCTTCAATCCGCTCACGCAGTCGGAGAAATTCGATCCGGCAGGCCATTTCATCCGCCGCTACGTACCGGAACTGGCGGCGCTGTCCGAGCGCCAGATCCACGCTCCGTGGCTAGTGAGCCGGGCCGAGCAGGAGCGGCTGGGGATCGTCGTCGGCCGTGATTACCCGGCCCCGATCGTCGATCACGCCACGGCCCGGGCGCGGACCCTGGCCCGCTACGCCGTGGTGAAACAGGGACACTGAGCGACCGCCGCGGCGGTCGCCGGCGTTCAGTGCGCCTTCCTGCAATAGCCAGCGACCAGGGCCAGCAGTTCGTCTTCGTCGTAAGGCTTGCCGAGATAGTGGTTGGCACCGATCTCGTAGGCGTAATTGCGATGCTTGTCGGCCGTGCGCGAGGTGATCATGATCACCGGCAGATCCTGCAGGCGCTCGTCGGCACGGACGTTGCGGACGAAGTCGAAGCCGTCCATGCGCGGCATCTCGATGTCGGACAGGATCACGTCGGGACGCTCGTCGATCAGCTGCTCCAGCGCATCGACGCCGTCCTTGGCGAGGATCACCTGATAGCCTTCGCGGGCCAGCAGGCGGCTGGTGATCTTGCGCACCGTCAGCGAGTCGTCGACTACCATCACCGTCGGCAGGCGGGCTTCGCTGACCGCAACGGCCACCGGGGCCGGTACCGCGGCGGCCGGCTGCACCGCCGTGATGCCGTGCGCCGCCCCGCGGCTGGCCAGCGCCACCGGATTGAGGATCAGCACCACGCGCCCGTCGCCGAGCACCGTGGCGCCGGCGATGCCGACCACGCGGGCAAGCTGGGCGCCAATGTTCTTGACGACGACTTCCTGGTTGCCGCGCAGTTCATCGACCTGGACGGCCACCCGCTGCGAACCGGAACGCAGCAGCAGCACCCAGTAGCGCCGATGCACTTCCGGCAGCGCCTGGGCATCGCCGAGCAGGTTCGCGAGGAAATGCAGCGGGTAGTGATGCCCTTGCCACTCGGCCTCGCCCTTGTCGCGCAGCATGGCCAGTTGCTTGTCCTTCAGCTCGAGCACCTGTTCGATCATCGTCGACGGCACGGCGTACAGCTGCGTGCCGGCACGCACCAGGAGCGTCTGGGTAACCGCCAGCGTCAGCGGCAGGTAGAGACGGAAAGTGGTGCCGCGGCCAACTTCGGTGACGATTTCGATGCGCCCGCCGAGGGCCGTCACTTCGGTCTTGACCACGTCCATGCCGACGCCGCGACCGGCCAGCTGGCTCAGTTCGGTAGCGGTCGAGAAAGCGGGCTGAAAAATGAAATCGAACAGCCCCGCCGGCTCGATCGCCTGACCGGACGCCAGCAGCCCCATCGCTTCGGCGCGCTGACGGATGCGCTCGGGATCGAGGCCGCGGCCGTCGTCCGATAGCGACAGGATGATTTCGTTGCCTTCCTGGGCCAGCGTCAGCGCTATTTCCCCGACCTCTTCCTTGCCGGCGGCCAGCCGCTGCTCGCGGCTTTCCAGGCCGTGGGTGACGGCATTGCGCAGCATGTGCTCGATCGGCCCGAGCATCTTGTCCAGCACCGAGCGGTCGATTTCCACCTGGCTGCCGACGAGATCGAGGTTGGCGCGCTTGCCGACTTCCTTGGCCGTCTGCCGGACGATGCGGTAGAAGCGCTCGGCCTGGCTGGCGAAGGGAATCATGCGCACGCCCATCAGCTCCTGCTGCAGGCCGCGGTTCAGGCGCGACTGGGCGAGGATCGCCGCATTGGCGTCATCGAGGTTCTTCAGCAGGTTCTGCTGCACGGTGGCGACGTCGTTGACCGACTCGGCCATGAACCGGGTCAGTTCCTGGAAGCGGGTGAAGCGGTCGAGTTCGAGCGGATCGAACTCGGCCTCGCCGTCGTGCGCCTGGGCGACGCGCGCCTGGATCTGGCCTTCGGCCTGGATTTCGATTTCGCGCAGCTGGCGGCGCAGACGGATGACGTTTTCCGTCAGATCGAGCAGCGAAGTCTTCAGGCTACGCATTTCGCCTTCGATCCGGGCACGGGCGATGGACAGCTCGCCGGCCTCGTTCACCAGGCGGTCGATCAGGTCGGCGCGTACGCGCAGGGTGGCCCGCTGACCGCCCCCGTCGGTTTCCGCCTCATGCTCTGCCGCAGGCAGCGGCACGGTTCCGGCAGCCGGTGTCCCGGCGCCGTGTTCAGCCACGGCGGCCGTCTCCGCCGGCACCTCTTCCGCCGGCCCTTCGCGCAGGCGCTCGACTGCCAGCGCCAGCGTGTCGCAACCGTTTTCGATCTCGTCGATCAGGGTGGCGCTGGCCGCTCCGGCCCGCCGCGCATCCTCGACCCGGGTTTCCAGCTGGTGGGTGACTTCGCCGAGATTCAGCGCCCCGGCCATGCGGGCATTGCCCTTGAAGGTGTGCAGCAGGCGCGCAATCGCGTGCGGTGCGGCCTCGCCGGCCGGCTCGGCCCGCCAGGCCCGCAGCTGGGCGGTCAGGTCGCGCAACTGGTCGGCGGCTTCCTCGAGGAAGATCGGCAACAGCTGCTCGTCCAGCTCGTCCGTCAGTTGCGGCAGC